>JANYDX010000148.1 GCA_025363395.1 Verrucomicrobiota bacterium | reverse complement strand
CCCCTGGGAACGGATGAGCCGCGTGAGTCTCTGGCGTCCGGCGGCGTTCGCAAACGGTGCCCTGAAGAAGTGAAACAAGCCCGATTTTTTATTTACGGTCTCGCCGGAGTGATCCTGGTCGCAGGGTTATCCTGGGGGGTGGCGGCCTGGCGCCAGTCAGCGGAAGCACGCGCCAGATGGACCGCCGCGACACCCGTGCGGCCCAATCTCTCGCCGTGGCCGGAGCCATTTCGCAACCGCGTGATCGCGGCGGAAAAGCGGTTGGAATCGCCCGGCGACATCGCTGCTCTCGGCGAGCTGAGCCGGCTTTATCACGCCAACGGATTTCTTGCCGAGGCGGAACACGGTTACCGCGGACTCTTGAAACTGGACCCGAAGGAACCGCGCTGGCCCCATCTTCTCGCATCATTGCTCGCAGACTATGGACGCCTCGATGAAGCGATGCCGCTATTAAACGGGACGATCACTCTCGCCCCCCAGTATGCGCCGGCCCGTCTTCGACTGGCCGATGCCCTCGTGAAACTGAATCGGCCCGACGACGCCGCGACTGCTTATCGGAATTTCCTTTCCGTTTCACCGCGCAATCCGTACGGCCTACTCGGCCTCGCCCGGGTGGATTTGGAAACCAAGCACCTGAACGAGGCGCGGGAAAAATTGCGGCAGGCCGTGGAGGCGGACGCAAAATTTCCCGCGTCCCTCAGCCTGCTCGCCACCGTGGAAGGTCTGTTGGGTAACGCGGAAGCCGCCGACGCCGCACGAAGGCAGGCCTCCTTGGCGGGCCGTTTCCGTGAAGCCCCCGACGCGTGGATCGAGGATCTCATGAACTATTGTTACGACGTGTACCGCCTGCAGGTGGTGGCGTCAGGTTTGGCTGAGAGCCACAACTGGCAGGCCGCCCGGCCACTGCTGGAGCGGGCCCTGACCCTCGCGCCTGAAAACGTCGCGACTCGCCGCCAGCTCGGAAAAGTTTTTGTCGGTTTGTCGGATTACCCCCACGCTCGAGAACAATTTGAAAAAGCCGTGGCCCTCGATCCACACAACGCGGCGCTCTATCTCGACCTCGTCAACGTTTACCGGGCGACCGATGATCTGCCCGCGACGACGCGCGTTCTGGAAGCCGGCCTCGCCCTTTCTCCCGACGACGCCGGGCTGCACTACTACTACGCCCTGGCGCTGTTGGTACGCGGGCAGCTCGCTGAGGCGGTGCCCCATTTGGAAACCGCCCGCCGGCAGAGTCCGGACAAACCTCTCGCCGCGCGCGATTTGATCGTGACCTATTTCCGGTTGCATCGGGAAACCGAGGCCTTGGCCGTGCTGAATGACGCGCTGGTGCAGAACCCGGATTATCCGACATTTGTAATTATGGCGATCCACTACCGGATTTCAAAGCATGACGACAAGGGGGCGGCCAAGCTCCTGCTTCACGCCCGCAGTCTTGGCTGGACCTCGGAGGAAATAGTGAACGTGGTCGAAGAGTTTCGCCTCACCTTCGGTTACCTGCCCGAGTGATGGTCCGTTCAAACGAGTCGCAAGCTTCGTGGCGCTCGGAGTGCGCGGTGTGCTTCGCAGTTTTCGTTTACTGAAGAGCGGTCGCTTTGCGACGTGCCGGGATTGGCCTCACTCCGACGACTGGCTGCTTCCCTTGCCGGCTTGGGATTCGGCTGAAGACTTATCCACCGCTGTCAGATACATCGCAACATAACGCTCAATCATGTGCGGATCACGCCGCTGGCCCCCTTGGGTAAAAGCCATCTCGACCGCCGACTTGATCATTTCACGACTGTGTCTGGGATAAATCGATTCCTGCTTTTTGATCTCCCGCGCAATCTGCCAGTACTCGTTGTCTGGAAGAGAACGCTGGTCCGGCCATGGTCTGATTGTAAGATTGTCGAACATGGTGAGAGGGATAGGCAGTACATCGCACCCGGCACAAAAAACCTAAGCTTAAGCACTTTCTTTAACGGAATGTTAACGTTACTTCCGATCACGTCCCATGAAGCAAACGGGGACGAGAATCCTGCAAGCCGCTTCCCATTAGCCTTTAGTTGCCCTCATAACGCCCGATTGAGGGAGACTGACCAATTTCGTGCCCCTAACCGAAATCCGCCACTGCCGCATGTCGTCTAAATCCTCCAAACCGGTCGCGATTTTCAGCGCCACCATCACCATTCTGATCGGGGTGGTCGTCCTGATTGGCTGGCTGTTCGACATCGGGATGTTCAAGACAATTTTGCCGGGATACGTGAACATGAAGGCGAATACCGCCCTGGCGTTTCTCTGCTGTGGCCTTTCTGCCTGGGTCATGGCCACCGGCAAAGACCAGACCCGGCTGGGCGAGGCCCTCGTGATCACATTCCCCGGGATCGCCTTCGCTCTCGGCGCACTGACGCTCCTAGAATACATCTCCGGCCGGTCGCTTCACATCGATGAACTTTTATTTCGCGATTTAGTCGTTACTGCCGGAACGTCGACCCCCGGACGCATGGCGCCCAACACCGCCTTCAATTTCACCCTGATCGGCATTGTCCTCTGCTTGTTTCGGCGAGGCGCGAAGGCAATCTATGCGGCGCAAATTCTCGCACTCATCACTTTGGTGGTCACGGCACTGGCTCTGATCGGTTACCTGTTTTCCGCCCAGGTGTTCGTCACCGTGGCCTCCCTCACTCGCATGGCCCTGCATACGATTGTCGGATTCCTGGCGCTGGGGGTCTCACTCTTAATGCTCCGGCGGGACCTTGGTTTCATGCGCGTGATCCTGGGCGATTCCCCCGGCGGCTTCATTGCCCGGCGACTGTTGCTGCCCTCGTGTTTGTTGCCGCTCGCACTTTGCCTGCTTGTCAATGCGGGCCGAGGTCGCGGCCTCTATGACGCGGGCTTCGCCTTCGCCTTGGTGGCGGCATCAAGCATCCTTACACTGATGGCGCTCGTCTGGATCATCGCCCATCAGCTCAATACCGCCGAGAACCGCCGGCTAGCCGCCGAAGCGGCACGCACCCTCGCCACCGTGCGCGAACACGCCGCTGTGGAGGCATCGCGCCTCAAGTCCGATTTTCTGGCCAACATGAGTCATGAAATTAGAACCCCGATGAACGGCGTGATCGGCATGACGAGTCTGCTGTTGGATTCTGCGCTCAGCGACGCCCAGCGCGACTACGTCGACACGATTCGCCACAGCGGCGACAACCTGCTCGCGATCATCAACGATATTCTCGACCTCTCCAAAATTGAAGCCGGTAAGATGGTTCTCGATAAGAACGAATTTGACCTGCTCGAATGTATCGAGGGCGCCTGTGACGTCATGGCGTTTCGCGCTCATGAAAAAGGCCTGGAACTCGCCTATTTTATCGATCCCGATGTTCCCGCCCGCATTTTGGGCGATGCGATCCGCCTTCGCCAAGTCCTGATCAACCTACTCGGCAACGCGGTCAAATTCACCGACGCGGGCGAGGTCGTTCTCACCGTCTATCTGCACGGGAAAGGTCCACCCGGCTGCGAACTTGAATTTCACATCCGCGACACCGGCCCGGGCATGCCGGCCGCGGCGCTGGCGCTGTTATTCAACTCCTTTCAACAGGTTGATTCCTCACCCACGCGTCGTCACGGCGGCACGGGACTTGGCCTGGCGATCTGCAAACGGCTCGTCGGCCTCATGGATGGCTCGATCACGGTCGAAAGCAAATTGGGCGCGGGATCTGCTTTTTCATTCACCATGCGCACGGTCGCAGCGGGACCTGCGGCCGGGGCGGCATCCTCAGCCGCGCTGTCGAAGATGAGCGAAGAACCGCAGCGACTGCTCGTGGTGGACGACAATCCGACCAGTCTCCGCATGCTCGATCAGCAACTCACCGCCGCCGGCTACACGGTCGTCAAGGCCGCGAATGTTCGGGAAGCACTCGCGTTGCTCGATCGCGAGCCTCCGGTTTATGCCCTCATCACGGACATGCTCGGGCCAGAAATGGATGGCCTCGCCTTGGCCCGCGCAGCCCGAGCGCAAATCCGCTTCTCCCATTTGCCCGTCATTTTACTCTCTTCTGCAATGGGAATTGGCGATCAGCCCGGCGAAAATCTGTTTGCCGGCCGCTTGAAGAAACCGGTGAAGATTTCCCAGCTCCGCGCACTGCTGAAGCAAATTCTTGCGCCGCGTCATTCACCCCCGACAGACA
Organism: Verrucomicrobiota bacterium; assembly: GCA_025363395.1. Classification (GTDB taxonomy): domain Bacteria; phylum Verrucomicrobiota; class Verrucomicrobiia; order Opitutales; family Opitutaceae; genus Lacunisphaera. Next base: position 3,653 of record JANYDX010000148.1, on the reverse strand, counting down.
TAATGACGGTAACCCCCGCGCGCAGTATGGGCCATCAGTTGCCGCTCCGCATCCTGGTGGCGGAAGATAATGCGGTGAACCAGAAAGTCATTCGCCACCAGCTCATGCGGCTGGGATACGTTCCCGACCTGGTCTCCCAAGGCGCGGAAGCCGTGGCCGCCGTGGTGGCGAAGGACTACGATCTCGTGCTAATGGACATCCAGATGCCCGTGATGGATGGAGTCGAGGCCATGCAGAAAATCCGCGCTCTTGGCCGTCACTCGCCGCAGCTCGTGGCCCTGACCGCTAATGCGCTGAACGAAGATCGGACCCGTTTGCTCGCAGCCGGTTTTGATGACTACCTCAGCAAGCCGATTTTAGCCGAACAGCTGGAAGCTACGATCAGTCGAGCCGGTGCCGTGATCGGGCGAAGCTTTCATCCGGCCTAGGCGTACCAGCGGCCGGTCCAACGCTCCACCTTAAGCTATGGTCCCCCCGGCTTCGCGTTTCCGTTTCCACCAGCTTCTGTCCAGACGCGAAAAGGTGAACCGAGGTTTGGCCGGTGGAGCGTGCTGCAAGGGAAAGGTGTGACCGCGAACCCGACCGCCGGAGTGGTGGGTCCGCCGTCTAAATTAAATGTCGCGGATCGACGCGTCCCACGAGCGTTGAGGGCGGACGTTTCCACAATCCGGACACGTCGTCTGATCGAGGATCGTCTGGCAATGCGGACATTGCGCCGCTGTCGCAAAAGGATCAAACGGCTGGCGGCACTTGGGACACCGCCAGAAATCTCCACTCGGCGGGGAAGCGTGACACACGGGACAGGCAAACTCCGCCCGGCGCGGCAACTGTTCAACTTTGCGCAGTTCCCTCGCATGTTGAAAACTCCGCCAGGAGTTCGAGAGTAGAAAGAGACTCACGAAGCCCAGCCATTTTGACTGTATAACCACGGCGTACCCAATCAACCCCACTCCACCAATGAGACCGACCACCGTAGCCGCCAACAGACTGCGCGCCTTGCCCAGACGGAACCAGAGAAGGGAACGCAAAATCTGGCCGCCGTCCAAGGGATATACCGGCAGCAGATTGAAAACCAGTAGCCAAACATTCATGCGGTAGATCGTCTGGAGAAAGACCTCCAGATCGCGGCTTTGCGCCAGGGCGCCAGATGCTTTCGCCGCATGGAGAATCCCGAAAAGAACTGGCACCAGGACGACATTAACCAATGGTCCTGCTGCGATGCTCCAGAGCGTCGCACCCGGCCGCGGCGGTGGTGCGACGTAGGCCACGCCGCCCAAAGGCCAAAGCACAATTTGATCGGCGGTCCCGCCGACCTGGCGGCAGGCCAGAGCGTGGCCGAATTCGTGCATTAACACGATCAGGAACAGGATCAGGTATTCCCAGACGCCCCAGATGGGTGCTCCATAGTGGGGGATGCGCGTGGAAATCGAATAGACCGCCAGCACAAACCATGACCAATGGAGATGTACGTCTATCCCCCAAAGTTGAAAAAGACGAAAGGAGCCTTGCCGGGTTGGCGTCATGGGCGAGGGCTACACCAACGCTCACAAAGCGCAATCCGCCAAATCAGATGATGGGGGCGATTTGATTTTGAACCCGGTTCAACGCACGGCGTTTGCCAGCCCAGGCCCTCTCGCATGCAGATGACTAGCCGAGGAACGCCCCTGAAGGTGGCGCGTGCTTATCGTCCTTTAGGTGAGGTTCGAGGCGACTTGGCCGGCATTTCAATTTCCATGCTTTCAGCACTGATCTCTATCTTGGAACCGCGCTTCGAAAGCACTTCCGCATACTTGAGGTGGAGGTTTTTGAACTCTTCGCAGTATCGGGAGAGTTCCGCCTCGGTGACGTTTTCGAGGTTCACCATTTCGGTCCGCGCGCCCTTTACGGCCCGCAGCAGCTCGTCCAGTTTGACCTGCATCGCCCGGGAGTCCCGGTTCTGCATATTCTGCAGCAGGAAAATCATGAGAAAAGTCAGGATCGTCGTGCTGGTGTTGATAATCAATTGCCAGTTTTCACTGTAATGAAGAATCGGGCCAAAAGCTGCCCACACAATGATCGTGATGACGGCCAGAATAAATGAAATCGGATGAGCCACCACAGCGGCCGAAGTCCGGGCGAGGCGAGAAAAAAGATCGTTCATAAGAATTCTTTGATGGAACCAGCCCGGTGGTTCCGATTCCGCCGCGAGAGCGGATTCATGATGCCGACCCCCTTCGTCGAGAAAAGGTCAGGCAGAACTTGCCATCATTTCTCTCAACTCGCCTCCGCTTTTCCCGAAAAGCGATTAGGAAGACGATTGGGTTTCAGTGATTGGGTTCAGCCCAATATCCTTGGACGAAGACATATCCGTGTTCGTGTTTTTGCCAACGAGGCTCAACCCAAACGGTCCGGCCCGGAGGAGGAAGCTCCCAGTGGCCAGGCACCCAATCGTGACGGCCATGAGCATAGGCCCAGTACCCAGGTACCCAGACATGGCTGGGGGAAGGCCGGTCCTGTTGCGGAATGATCTCGGATTGCGGCGCCGGCGGCGCCGCAATCTCCAGATCCACCGTGAGTGATGCAGAATGTCCTAACGCATCAACCGGCGCGCTGCGCGCACTTGGAGGAGTTGAAAGGCCCAAAATAAAAAGTGCAGCTGACCACCCGAGAAAAACCAAACGGCTCGGGAATTTTGATGGGAGGTAGATAGGGTGCATTCACATAGATTGACCGAGAAATCGGGTTCCGGTTTCCAGTTTTCCCGAGACCGGCCAATCGCGTGGATTCCGGCAAGTTGGGCGCAAGCCCGAAAGCCCCTTTCGCGAACCCAATTCCTAGCCCAAAGCCAGCCGGCTCCGATTTCCCGTATGGTGCAACCAGCCCCCGGGAATCGAATGGTGCTTGCCAGTGGGGCGTACGGAGCCTCGACCGAGCGCAGCGCCGTAACCCCAGGGCGGATGCGGAGTGACGCGCGTTATTTCAGGCGGCTTTCAGCGCGGTCTCAATCGTCCGGCGAACTTGGTCGCCGCTGATTGTTTCCCGCGCAATGAGATCGTGTGCGATGGCATCGAGTGCGGCCCGCGCGTCGGATACGATCTGCACGGTGGCGGCATAGTTGTCCGCCAGGAGAGACTTCACGTGATGCTCGGCATCGTGCAAGGTCTGCGAGCTCGCAAGCTCGGTTTCACCTTCCGACCGCGTCAATGCCATGAAGCCCAGCGGCGACATGCCCCATTCAAAAACCATCTGCCGTGCGATCCGAGTGGCCTCCTGGATATCGCTGGAGGCGCCGCTGGTGATACTGCCCAACGCGACTTCCTCCGCCACGCGGCCGGCCATCAAACACCGAAGGCGCGCCACGAGCTGTTCGCGGGATTGATTGTACAAATCACGTTCCGGGGTGAACTGCGTGCTGCCCAGCGACCGGCCGCGGGGAATAATTGTGACCTTGTGCAGCTTCATTGTGTCGTCACCCGACAACACTTGAACGAGCGCATGGCCCGCCTCGTGGTATGCGATGATCCGTTTGTCTCCCTCGGTAAATGCCCGAGGGCATTCGCGGCCCCAGTTAATCTTGTCCCGGGCCTCTTCGAGATCGACCATCGTGACTGCACTGCGGTGATGGCGCGCAGCGTGAATCGCCCCTTCGTTGAGCAGATTGGCCAGATCGGCGC
>JANYDX010000132.1 GCA_025363395.1 Verrucomicrobiota bacterium | reverse complement strand
CCCGGAAAGTTTTGAATTTTCCGTCGAGCTCGACGGCGCGACTCGGCATACCCCACTCAATGCGGACGGACGCGCAGTGCTCCGACACGTTATCGCCCAGCCCCGCCTCTGGGATGTGGGCCGGCCGGAACTATATGTTGCACGTGTGTCGCTCCGCGCCGCCGACCGTGCGCTGGACGCCTACGAACAGACCTTCGGTGTGCGCACCGTCGAAGTCCGCGGTGACGAATTCCTGCTCAACGGCCGGCCGGTGTTTTTCAATGGCTTTGGCAAACACGAGGACTTTGCCATTGCCGGTCGCGGCTTGTTGCCGCCCGTGGTGGTGCGTGATTTCGACCTGCTGCGGTGGATCGGCGCCAACTCGTTCCGCACCTCGCATTATCCCTACGCGGAGGAGTGGTACGAGTTTGCCGACCGCCATGGTGTGCTCGTGATCGCCGAAACTCCCTTCGTCGGTCTCAACGCCCGCATGTATTGTCCCGATGTGCTCGAACGCGCCTCGGGCCTGATGCGCGACATGATTCAGCGCGACCGCCATCACCCGAGCGTCGTCCTGTGGAGTCTCGCCAACGAACCCGACATCGACACAGCCGAGGGTGAGGCCTTTTTCCGGCAGCTCGCCGCCGAGGCGCGGACACTCGATCCCACCCGCCCCATCACGTACGTCGCACATCGCGAACCGGAGAATAACCGGCCGATGGATTGCTACGACGTGGTGTGCGTGAACAAATATTACGGCTGGTATGAGCAACCCGGCGAGATCGAGGGATCGCTCGCCGCCTTTGGGGCGTGTCTCGACCGTTTTCGCGCCGCGTTTAAAAAGCCGGTGCTCATCGCCGAATTCGGCGCGGACGCCATCGCCGGCGTCCACCTGCAGCCGGCGGAAATGTTTTCCGAGGAGTTCCAGGCTGATATCATCGTCGCCCAATACCACGAGGCTCGGCGCCGACCGTGGGTCATCGGCACACATGTGTGGACCTTCGCGGATTTCAAAACCGCGCAGTCGATCACGCGCGTCACGATGAACCGCAAAGGCGTTTTCACTCGCGACCGCCAGCCCAAGCTCGCAGCGCACCGGATCCGCGAGCTCTGGCAGCCGCCGCAAACAGTCGTGAAACTGTGAGGCTGACACTTGCGGCATGCCATGCATGGCGCAAGGAGGCACCGCGCAAGCACCGGCCCGACAAGTCTTGATGGCAGGCAAAACCAAACGTTGGCTCATTTTTGTTTACAGACGCACTCGACCGCTTGACCCGCTTTATCGGGCGCCAGAATATCCGCGACTACCTTCCTCATGAAAATCGTTCCCCTGTTTTTTCTCGGAGTCGTTACGGCGTTGGCGAATCCGACGCCGCGCACTCTGCCCCTCTACGCGGAGGCCTGGGCTGGCAGTTCGGTCAACGTGCTCGCCAACCAGAGTAGCACGCTCATCACCGAGGGGAATTTCCAGTACGCCGCCTTCTACGCCGCCGACACCCATCTGGTCCTCGCCCGACGCGCATTGAATGAAGAAAAATGGGAAACCCGCAAAACCGATTACACCGGAAACGTGGCGGATGCGCATAACACCGTGAGCATCGCCGTCGATGGCGCCGGTTATCTGCACGTGGCATGGAACCATCACGCGAACGCGCTCAAGTATGCCCGCAGCAAGGAACCCGGATCGCTGGAGCTCGGTCCGCAGACCGCCATGACCGGCCTGCTCGAATCCAGCGTCACTTATCCGATGTTTTTCCGGCAGCCTGACGGCGGCCTGCTTTTCCTCTATCGCGACGGACGCTCCGGCAAAGGAAACGTCGTGCTCAATCACTACAACCCCCAGACCCGCGAGTGGCGGCAGGTGCACGAAAACTTGATTGACGGTGAAGGCGCACGCAGCGCATACCTCGCGGCGACGATTGATCCCCAGGGAACCTTTCACCTTGCCTGGAACTGGCGCGACAGCGGGGACGTCGCGAGCAACCACGATCTCTGTTACGCGAAGTCAGCCGACGGCGGACAGTCCTGGACTACGAGCAACGGCACCCCGCTCAAGCTGCCCATCACCGCCGCCACCGCGGAATACGCGCTGCGGATTCCGCAAAACAGCACGCTGATGAACCCGCCAAGTCTCACGACCGATGCGACCGGGCACCCTTTCATTGCTACCTACTGGGCGCCAACCGGCACGACTGTCCCGCAGTTTCATCTGGTCCGGTACGACGGCACCCAGTGGTCGGTCGCGGCCATCACTCAGCGCACGCAGTCCTTCGCTCTGCAAGGCACCGCCACCAAACACCCGCCCATTTCACGCGGAGTGATCCTCACCCGGCAATCGGCGCGCGATGCGACCGAAGCCTATCTGGTTTACCGTGACGACAAACGCGGTGGCCGGATTATTCTGGCCGCCTGCGACAATCTCGCGTTTCCGGTCTGGCATGAGCAAGAGCTCACCACCGATTCAGTCGGAGCGTGGGAACCGTCCGTCGATGCCGCGCAATGGAAGCTTTTCGGTCAGATCCACCTGCTGGTGCAAACCGTGCAACAGCAGGACGGCAACGACAGTAAACCAGCCGATATTCCCCAGAGCCCGATCTCCACTTTGATTTGGAAAGTCAGTACGGAGTAAGCGTAGCGACCCCTGATCATCGGAAGCCATTTCTTAGAAATGACGTCCAATATGACAGCTTTCGAGGAAACGCCGCATGGCGGTGGTTTCCATGATTGATCAATGTAATCCACCCTGCCTGCATCGCAATTTAGTTGCCTGATCGTTGTCACACCCTTCACCCCATTCTCATGACTTCTATTTCCTTGCGCATGGCCATTTTCTCCCACGCTTCTATGTTCTCAGATCGCAACTCCTGTTTTCGCTCAAATGCAGCCACAGGCCCGCTTGGAAGGTGAACTGCTGCCGATTTTGCTCTGCGGTGAAACCAATCTGACCGTATTGAAAGATGGCGAGAAGCGACTGACACAGGATATGACCTGTCAGATCCGGCCTGGCACCTCATTTGGCGAGGGCTTTGTCGAGGTGACCGACGTTCGGGTCGATCTTACTCCATTGCGCAATGCGACTCCTGCCGAACGCGCCCAGCCGGGCGCGATCCGCTTCCACTATCAGGCCAATCTTGTGGCGGACCGGGCACTTGCAGGCTGCTATGCTCTGCTTAGTTTTATAACCGAGGGCTCGATCGGCACAAAACTCATCCCGATCGGCCGGCTGGGCGCAAAGAAGCGCAAAGCGATCGAGATCAAGTTACCCAATCAAGTGGATACGGTGTGCTCGGTTCATGTGTTCTCGAACACCTTGGAAATCCGCTCAAACCAGCACCCCGACGCCTACGATGTCCTGGCCTACTACGCCGGGCTCTTAAAGGACGTTCATGGCCTCTCGGCCGTGGAATTGCTGAAGTCGGAGAACGTTTATGCACACAAACTGTCGGCTGATGGGCGCTACCTTGTCGCCCTGCGGCTGCGGGACGCCAAAAAAGTGCTGATCGTCTATGATCTCCAGTCGATGAAGCTGATCTGCGAGACGCCGGTTACTGACTATGACCGAGACGTGCGTGATCTAACGTGGGTTTCGGATCATGAGGTCGCCTACATCGCTGAAACCGAAAACGAAAAGCACTGGAGCCGCTACGATCTCTATCTCATCGATGCCAGTACCGGTCAGACGAAAATTTTCGAAGAACGTGTTTGGAGCATCATTGCCTCACTCCCAGAAAAACCAGAGGTGCTCGTGATCAACACCGGTGGATTAACGGAAAAATTGAACGTGCATAACGGGAAGCATTTTGACCAGCAGCACCTCGATAACCCAACCTCGGGTGGAAGCCAGCGTCTCTTTGATCGGAACGGCAACGACCGGCTCTACGTAAGCTACAAGGGCGACAAGGTAACCTATTCATTTCGGGCGACCCCAAATTCTCCTTGGCGCGAGTTGGACGACGCAGTTAAACAGCCCGGGCTTCACTTTAATTTGCGAGGACCGCAGATGCTTGAGCGCGTCGTTGATGTTCACTCCATCGGACCCGACGGAGACACCCTCTATATCTCGACACGCTTGGGCGGCTCCGACCGGTTCGAGCTCGCAGCGTTCAGCATGTCCGAGGGTGTGATCAAGCGAACCATCGCCAAACACCCGAAGTACGACTTGACCACGGCCGACGGCGGACTGGCACGATTGTTGTTTGCCAAAAATTCCCCGCAGCTGATCGGGATGATCTATGAGGCGCAAAAGCCCCAAGTGGTTTGGCTCGATCCGCACTATAGCGCCGCGCAAAAAAGCATGGACCAGAATTTCCCTGATCACTTCAACATGCCGATCGATTGGTCCAAGGATGGCGAAACCTTCATTTTCTTTTCCACCAATGAGCAGGATCCAGGCACTTACTACGTGTTCAAGCCAGCGTCAGCGCAATTGATCCCGTTACTGGAGCTCGGCGAACGCCTCAAGGGCAAGACCCTCGCAAAGACAGAGGCGATCGAGTTCACGGCCCGCGATGGTCAAAAAATACCTGCCTATGTTACCCGGCCATCGGCATCTGGTTCGAGCCCGGCCCCACTGATCGTCTCCATTCATGGAGGTCCAATGGCCCGTGACAGTTGGCGGTATAATGCTGAAAACCAGTTTTTCGCCTCACGGGGCTACGTGGTCTTGCAGGTAAATTATCGCGGTTCTTCCGGCTATGGAGCAGCGTTTCAGGCCGCGGGACTTCGCGCGCGACTAGACACCGTGGTGCTCGATGATATTGCCGACGGCGTCCGATACCTGATCGACCAAAAAGAAGTTGATTCCTCCCGTGTCGCCGTAATGGGCGGAAGCTTTGGAGGTTGGGCCACTTACATGAGCCTAATCAAATATCCGGAGCTATATCGTACGGGTATTGCAATCGCCGCCGTCTCAAATTGGAAAAAAGCCATGCAAGACAGCCGGTGGACTTTTGAAAACAAACTTTCCTATACTTTCTGGAAATCACTGCTGGGACGGGAAGATTTCGCGAGGGACGAAAAGTTCATCGATCCCTACGTTCGGGTTGCCGATCTTAAACAACCGATATTCATTATCCATGGCGAATTCGACGACGTCGTCAGCCCGCTGGAGACAAAAATGATGCTGGATGCACTGAAAAAAAATAATCCAAACGTCCAATCGCGTTCCTTCGCCAAAGCCTCCCACACCTACTGGTCCTTCGAAGATCGTGTGGTCATGCTCAATGAAATCTCACTTTTCCTGGATCGTTATATGGCGAAGCCAAAATTGGACAGTCGGTTGACCGCTACACCCTGAGGGCAGCCGAGCTAAACATCGCCACACGGGAAATGACTGCGATTGAAATACTAAGGATTGGCAAAGTTCAACTCACCGCCGCAACGCACAATAATTTGAAATTACCCAGAGGAGCGGAGAGTTCGCGCCCTACCCACCAGCCCGCTATTGCTGGTCTGTTCACTTCGGGCTCAGGCCCGGCCAGGGCGTAACGGCGTTGAGGGCGGGCACGATGGCGCGGCGCAGGGCGAGAAAATCAATGGAGCCGGTCTCCCTGTACAATACCTTCCCATCGGTTCCGATCAGCAACGTATAGGGCAGCGCACCACCCCACTCCGGATCAAGGGCCTCAATCATCGCATATTTATCAGTGACGCCATAAAGCAGATTGTGCGTCGAAGCGTGGTGTTCCTGAAGAAACTTGCGCACCTTGGCTTCCTCGTCCG
>JANYDX010000127.1 GCA_025363395.1 Verrucomicrobiota bacterium | reverse complement strand
CCATGAGAAAACCCGGGCTGAAAAAAGGGGTCAGGTTGTAAGTATTATAATTAGCGGGGGCCAGACCAGGCCTTGGACTTATCGTGGGGAAAATTTTGATAGCACATTGAAGACGATTGGTACGCAGTTCGTTGGGGCGACCAATACGAACTACTCAACGGTCATAGACCAAATGTTTAATTTTGCTCAAACGGTTTACCAAAATGCTACTCCGTATTGGCCGTTGGGAAGAAACTCAAACTCCTATACGTTTTCCCAGATTACGTATCTTGGTTTCACACCACCCACGCCCGTGCACGGGGTTCCTGGATGGGGTAAGACTATCGCCTATTAAACAGTGTCGCAAAAAACCAACTTCCCGCAACACATGACCTCCATCAATCGCATTCTACTAACGCTACTGCTTACTTTTTTTCTCTCGGGTTGTCATCAAGACGAGAATTTAATGAATGCAAAAAAACTGAAGGAAATCGTGGCTGCTCGACTACACATCGGAGATCCTGCGGAGAAGATCAAAGCGTTCTATTCTGAATATGATATCAAATATTTCTATGATGAGCATTTTAAGAGGTATTCAGCTGGCTATCCACTGCCGAAGACAGAACTGAATCGTGGCCACACCCTCCAAGTGGACATTTATGTGGATAAGGACGGGGCATTTCTTCGAGCCGACATTGGTGATTCTTACACCGGACTGTAGCACCAGCCAACATCAGGTGGTTAGTCGGCCGCGCCGTGATTCCTGATGGGCTGAATCTCAATCCTGCTAATGGATGGCCGGGTCGTGGGCACGAGCGCGGCGTAACGTTCGGCCAGAGCGCGCACGCGGGCCAAACTTCCGTTGCCGATCTTTTGGCAGACCAGTTCGAGGCGTTGACCGGAAATTAGTACGGGACGATCCGGCGTCATAGGTAACACCTGATTCGGAATGATGGGTGACACTTTTCAGGCCTATGCCCGAGAACCAACACACGCAAATGGAACAGATCATTCGATTTGTCATGCTGGCTCTAAGCATCGCCTCCAGTGCGTGCGCCAAAATCCATCGCGATTCAGCCGCACGGTTATTTCGAAGGGGCTTTCCTGTTGACAAACCACAGGAGGTGCAATTCCCATGTGGCTAAACCACAGGAGTAATCTATGCCGCAGGAAAAACTCGATTTTTTGCAAGGGACGCTCGACTTGCTCGTGCTCCAAACTCTCGTGACCATGGGCCCCAGGCATGGTTACGGTATTGCCCGCCGGATCGAACAGGTGGGGGCCGATGCGCTCATCCTCAATCAGGGCACGATCTACGCTGCTCTCGTCCGCCTCCAACAGGGAAAATTAATCAAGGCAGAGTGGGGGAGGTCCGAAAATAATCGCAAGGCCAAGTTCTATGAGATCACGGCACGCGGCCGCAAACGCCTTGTGACAGAAGCGGAGAACTGGCAGCGCGTAGCGGGCGTCGTTCACCGCATTCTCGAAGCCGACAATACCCCCTCTTTCCCATGAGTGCGTGGCTCGACCGTTTGCTGGCCCGTTGGCGTGCAGTCTTCGCGAAACCGGCGCTCGACGCGGAGTTCGACGCCGAGCTGGCGCATCACCTTGAGATGCAGACCGCCGACAATCTCAAGGCGGGCATGATTCCGGAGGAAGCCCGGCGCGAGGCCCGCATAGCGCTCGGCGGGACCGAGCAAATCCGAGAGTTACATCGCGAAACGCGCGGCCTGCCCTGCTTCGAGCAGTTCTGGCGGGACCTTGGTTACGCTGCGCGGGCGGGACGCCGGGAACGGGGCTTTACCGTGGTGGCGCTGTTGATCCTGGCTGTCGGAATCGGGCTCAACACCACGGTTTTCAGTCTGGTCAACACCGTGCTGCTGCGGCCCATCCCTTTCGCTCATGCCGACCGACTGGTTTGGATTTTCAACGGGGATCCGACCGGATCCAGTCACAGCCTCTCGGCGATCGCGTCTGAGGTGAACACTTGGGAGGGACTAAACGAAACTAACCGGACCTTGGAGCAGATCGAGGCCTACGATCCCTTCTCCGTTCGCCAAACTTACCGGCTTACGGGCGCGGGTGATCCGGAAACCATCGTTTCGGTCGATGTCTCCCACGGTCTGTTCGGCATGCTGGGGGTAAGTCCCTTTGCGGGCCGGCTTTTCCTTCCCGAAGATGGGGTGAAGAATGCTCCCGGTCGTGTGATCATCACGCATCAACTCTGGCAAAGGCGCTATGGTTCCGATCTGCGTCTTGTGGGGAAAACGATTCAAATCAATGGCGAGGCGGTCGAGGTGATCGGCATCCTCCCCTCCGCCGACCCTTTTACCTCGGTGTTTTTCCCGGCCGTGCGCGTGGATGTTTATGTCGCGATCAGGAATGACCAAATCCGTGGCCGAGGCAACACCGTCACCTTGATCGGTCGGGGCAAACCGGGGCTGACGATTGAATCAATCCGGGCCGATCTCCGTCTCGCGCTGGCTCGAATTAAAAAGCAATATCCGAAGCGGGATCAATATTGTTCGGCCAACGTGGTGGCACTGCACGATTGGGTGGCCGGGAGTCTGGAGCGCCCGCTGTTTTTGCTCTGGATCGCCGCCGGCTTCGTCCTGGCCATTGTCAGTTTCAACCTCGGGGGATTGTTGCTGGTGCGCGGCGCGTTGCGGCGCAAAGAACTCGCCCTTCGTTGTGCGCTGGGTGCGGGCCGCAACCGGATTGCCCGGCAGTTGTTGACGGAATGTTTCGCCCTGGTTGCCACCGGCTCGATCCTGGGTGGAGTGATGGCCTGGGGATTTATCCACTTTCTGGCCACCCGGTCATCGGTGGAAATTCCGCTGCTGCAGAGTCTACGGCTGGACGGCATGGCCCTGGGCTTCACGGTGTTGGTGACCGCTCTCAGCGTAGTGAGCTGCGGTGCCCTTCCCGCTTGGAAAATGGCGCGCGACATCGATCTGCAGCATTCGCTCAAGGATGACGGACGCGGATCGTCTGGCGGTCGCCATCAGTCGCGCACACGCAGCGTCTTGGTGATCGCGGAAGTGGCTCTGGCGTGTGTGCTCACCATTTCCGCCGGTCTCATGGTCCGAAGTTTTTTCAAACTACTGAAGGTTGATCTTGGTTTTCAACCTGCCGGGCTGATTGCAGTGCGGATCGATCCGACCCTCGGCGGCTCGCAGGCTAATTTTCTCGAGAACGTCCTCGACCGGGTTCGGGCCCTCCCGGGTGTGGAACACGCGGCGCTGACCGATTGCATCCCGGTGGAACGCGACCGCAGTTGGGGCATTTATCCCATCAACCAGGCGGACTCCAAGGATCAGCGTTGGACGGGCGCACACATCCGGCTCGTCAGTCCGGGACTCTTCGCCGCGATGGGGACAACCTTGATCGCGGGCCGCGATTTTAATTTGTCGGACAAAAGCGACTCGCCGCCCGTAATCGTAATCAACCAATCATTGGCCCACGAGTTTTGGGGAGACGCCGATCCGCGGGATCGGATGGTGAGCGTAAATGGCAACACTCCATGTCGCGTGATTGGGGTCGCGGCCAACGTGTGTCATGATGGGCCGGAAGTTCCGGCCGACAATGAAATGTATTTGTCGCTGCATCAGGTCGAGGATGCCGGCTCGTGGGATATGATGGTGCGCACGAATTTGCCGGTCGCCACGTTGACCAAGGGTTTGCGCGACGCCTTGCGCGAAATCGACCCAACGCTGCCATTGAGCAAGGTGCGGCCGATGCAATCCCTCGTCGACCGCACACTCTCTTCGCGCCGGCTGCTCGTCTGGCTGATCGGCGGGTTCGCCGCGATTGCAGTCGGACTCGCCGGGATTGGACTCTATGGAGTGATTTCTTACATGGTCACGCAGCAAACAAAGGAGATCGGCATTCGTATGGCTTTGGGGGCAGAGGCCTCGGTTGTTCGGCGGCAAATCATCCGGCAGACGATGAAACTCGCTTTGGGAGGATTGGCCTTGGGCCTCGGGGTCGCGTTTATCGCCGGTCGCGGAATGCAGTCGCTCTTGTATGGGGTCGCGTCCGACGACCCGATTATCTACGTCGCGGCTGCCTCGACGCTGCTCATATGTGCGTTGGCCGCCGGCTATATCCCCGCGCGACGCGCTTCGCGCGTGGATCCACTGATCGCGCTGCGGGCGGATTAAAGCCGTTTCAATAAATTTGGCGGGAGCCACAGGCAATGACGTCATGTCTTGACTCCCGACAAGACGGGGTGGGACTGCTGGCTTGGTGACATGGCGAGACCGAAAGATAGGTATGATCCGGGGGCATAGCTTTGGGGGCTTTGGGGTGGGAGCGCCCATCGCGGCGGAAAGCCGTTCCAACAATTCACCCAATGCCCGGGTGGCGGAAATATTCCGGCACGATCACTACCTACGGCTTGCTCAAGCCCGCGAGCACTCGCGCCTTGAATTTTTGGCCGAGCTGTTCCTGCCAGGCAATGGCGGGCAGACCAAAATAGGCTTCCGTGTTGCGCGCGCCCCAGTCCGTCGTCGCGATGCGATAGCGTTTGGCAGGATCGATCTGCTCCGGGCCGACAGCCACCAGGTATTCGCCCCGCCGTTTTTCGAACGCTTGGTCCGGGCCTTGATTAGCCTCCGGCAGCAGCACTTGCAATCGCGCTCCTTCGACTTCGGCGGTATAAACCGTGCCGTCAAACCTGATACAGGCGTCGAATTCAACACGGGTAATTCCGCCGGCGGGCAGACCGCCGCCAAAAGTGGTGTTGCCAATAAATGCCGCGTCCACCACAGCCGAAGTCCTCAACAGGCCGGTGACAAATCGCGCGGCTGCGCCCGGGGCCATCGCAGCGGGGGAATGGGCGACGATGGCAGAATCTTCGGGGGTGAGATACTTGAGCCGCGTCTCGCGAATGAGTTCAGCCAATTCTGCATCCGCGGGTCCGTTCGCCGGAATTTCGATTTGCTCCACGCGCCAGACGGGCAAACCCGCCGCATCGTGACACAACCACGCCAAGGTGAGGTATTCGTTCCATGAGCCGGATTGCACATACGCTCCTCGTCCCTGTGGATGAACGAATCGCTGGTGGTCATGCGCCCCCGCGAACAGCGTGCCGGCCGGCACCAGCGCAAGCATTTCTCGGTCGGCATTCAGCCCGGCGTGGCTCAACACCACGGGCACCGAAGCGGCGCCAAGGATCGCGGGAAAATTCTGTTTCGCCCAGGCAACGGGATTGGCGAGGTCGAGTGACGGCCGCACCGACAGACGGTAGGTGGACAATTTATCCGTCGTGACGCCAACCACCGTGGCATCCGCCCGGCCCAATTTCACCCGGGTAAAAGCGGCCGCGAAAGGTTGTCCAGTCGCACGGTTGACGATCGTGCTGATCACGGTGACGCCTGTCGCCTGCACGCGCCGGACGGTCTCCGCGAGATCAAAGAATTCCGGTTCATGATTACCGAGATTTAGAATCGTCGGTGCCCGGCGCGCGAGGGCGGAAAACATCGCAAAATCCACGGCGCCCTCACTGCGCCGTGCAACGATGTTGCCATATTCGAGCGTATCGCCGTTCAACAAAATCGCGAGCGGCAGTGCCGGATGCGCAGCCTTGAGTTGGTCAATCGTCGCGACCAATTGCGCCGTGCGTTCGTAGGCGGAGTGCTGGTCGCCGATGATCAAGACCAAGGCTTCAGGTTCGCTGGAGGTACCGGCCTTGATCGCTGCGCCGATGCACGCAACGAATGCGATTAACA
The DNA here is from genome assembly GCA_025363395.1 of Verrucomicrobiota bacterium. Classification (GTDB taxonomy): domain Bacteria; phylum Verrucomicrobiota; class Verrucomicrobiia; order Opitutales; family Opitutaceae; genus Lacunisphaera. Next base: position 15,090 of record JANYDX010000127.1, on the reverse strand, counting down.
AAATCAGCTTCAGGAAGCGCATCGGATTATCTATGTGCGCCCACGTTTCCGGCGCAAGTCCGGCAGAGCCAATTTCACTGGGTGAATTTTGCAGGCGGTGCGCGCTCAGCCGCCAATGCTTGCTCGCCGAAAGCTGAAATCTCCGGGGTGGGGCCGCGCGATAGACCGAATGAATCCCGACCACCACAGCCGGCCCAGGCCAGGCTCAACGCGGCGCGGCCAGTTCCCCGGGCGACAACGCGGCGCGCACGGCGAGCGTGGCCAGAACTTTGGGTACATACATGCGAGTCTCCGCTGGCAGCAGGCTCGCGATTTCAGCGTAGGTCTTCGCCTCTTTTTGATCGAGCGTGCGGCGGACCCGGCCGGGACCGGCGTTGTATGCCGCGAACGCCAGGGGCCAGTCGTTGAACCGGGCGTACAATTGCCGCAGGTATTTCGCCGCCGCCTTGGTGTTCAACTGAGGATCGGTGCGATCGTCCGGTGACTGCGCGCTCAGTCCCAGGTCGCGGGCGGTGGCGGGCATCAATTGAAACAGACCGCACGCCCCCACCGGACTGCGCGCCTCGGCATTGAAGGTCGATTCCACTTCAGCCAGCCACGCAAGTTCCGGCGGCATGCCGGCCACCACAAAAATCTCGCGCAACAAAGGGACCAGCGCCGCCGCGGCCGCCGGTACCGGCCGGGCCTGGAGTCGGTTCAACCACAAAGCGTAGTGGGGAATCGCCAGCGTTGCCGCGGACGGCGCCGGCAGCAACGGATTTTTTGCCGCCTGTTGCGCCGCCTCAATGTAATCGAGCCGTTCCTTCAACCAATCCACGTAGTCTTCATAGCCGGGCAAAACTTGAAAAGCGGCGAGCACCGTGCGGGCCTGAGGCTCGTAGGCCGCCAATTCATCGAGGCGGTTGTTGTTGAGCGCACTCTGCAAACGCGCGACGAATCCATTCCATTGATCGCGAGTGGGAAAGTCCAGTGATTGAGCCGCGTCCGTCTGGGCAAACTGTTCAAACAGTTCCCGGCCTGCTTCATAAAGCTTTTCCTCCGGCAGCGGTTGGGGTGCCGCCGGCTCCGCCGCGGTGGCCGTCCCGGCAAGCAAGAGGCCTGAAAGCGCCAAATTACCGAATTTCATAGCAGGAAGGACACGCGCAAAGCCCCAAGGTTGCGCGAGCCCGCCCCGCCTGCAAGGGAATCCGCGTTGACCCCACCCCGCGGACGGCTACTTACCACCCTTCCACTCCATGAATCGGTTTTTCATCAAAACCTACGGTTGCCAGATGAACGAACGCGACAGCGAAGCCGTCGCGGCGTTGTTGCGTGCCCGCGGTTACCGCATGGTGGCCAATGAACACGATTGCGACATCCTCCTGCTCAATACCTGCAGCGTGCGTGATGCCGCTGAGCAGAAGGCGATTGGCAAGGCGGCCAATGTCGCGGGCCAGCGCAGGAAAAATCCCGACTTCATCCTGGGCATCCTCGGTTGCATGGCGCAAAACCGCGGGACTGAGTTGCTCGACCGTTTGCCCGACGTGGATCTGATTGTCGGCACCCAGAAATTCCACCAAGTCCCGGACTATCTGGACAATTTGCGAGCCGCGCAGTCGGCCGGCGTGCCCCTGAGCCAGCCGATCGTGGATATTGCCGAGGAAGCCGGCTCGCAGAACACCATTCGCGACCACGTGCTGGAAGAAAAACAAGTGTCCGCCTTCGTTTCGATCCAGCAAGGCTGCAACATGGACTGTTCGTTTTGCATCGTGCCCAAAACGCGCGGCGACGAACGCTCGCGCCCCATGGATCAAATCGTTCGCGAATGCGGACAACTCGCCGAGCGGGGCGTAAAGGAGATCACCCTGCTCGGCCAGATCGTCACCAGTTATGGTCGCCGCGACTATGAACACACCGGCGGCATCACGCCCTTCGTGCAGTTGCTCGAGCGCGTGAACGCCATTCCCGGCCTGCAGCGCATCCGGTTCACCTCGCCCCACCCGCGCGGGTTCAAGGAGGATCTGATCGCCGCCTACAGCCGCCTGGAAAAACTCTGCGAGTACGTGCACCTGCCCTTGCAGTCCGGCTCGAACCGCATTCTGCGCGCCATGAACCGGCCCTACACCCGCGAACGCTACCGCCAGATTGTCGATGATCTCCGCACCGCGCAACCCGGGATGTATTTTTCGACCGACGTGATTGTCGGCTTCCCCGGGGAGACCGAGGAGGATTTTGCGAAGACCCGCGAACTGTTCGAGGCCTGCAACTACGACATGGCGTACGTCTTCAAGTATTCGATCCGCACGGGAACACCCGCCGCGACGCTTGAAGATCAGGTGCCGGAAGAGGTCAAGGAAGCGCGCAACCAGATCCTCTTGAAAATCCTCGTGCAAAATTCCGCCCGGCGGAATGCCGCGCTGGTCGGCACCACCCAGGAAGTGCTGGTGGAGGGCCCCGACAAAAAGGGCCTCGGTTTCACCGGGCGTACGCGGGGCAACCGGGTGGTGCATTTCGCCGCCAGCGAGCGCCTCGTGGGGGAATTGGTTCCGATCAGGATCGAACGTGTTTCCACCGCGGTGTTGTATGGTTCGCTCGAATTGGCCGGAGTGAGCACGTGATTCACAAAAGCAGAAAGTTCGGTTGCCCTAATTATTTTTCTCCTCTTCGTATCCCCATGCCCCGTCGGATAAATTTATGAGCCTCTTTTTTGCAATTCTTCTCCCCGGATTGTTTCTTGCCGTGCTTGGTGCACTGCTGCTTTGGAACCATCCCGCGATTGGGCGGGCCGCCCGGGCCCTGCCGCGTTCCAGCCAGGCGGCGTGGCTGATTTTTGGCGGTGCCGCCATGTGGTTTATCTTTCGCCTTTCGCACCTGACCGAGTCCGATCTGATTTTTTTCAAGACGCCGCAACCGGTGATGATCGCCTTTGCGGCACTCGCCGTGCTGGCGGTTTTCTACACGCCGGACTTTCTGGCCGTCCGCGGTCTGAGTGTACTGATGCTGCTGGCCGCCGAACCGCTGCTGTACGCCGCCTACATGGAGTACACCCATCCGCTCCGTCTGGTGATGGTCACGGCCGTGTACCTTGGGCTCGGGCTCGCGCTTTATCTCGCGGCTGCGCCCTACCGCCTGCGCGATTTTTTTGGGTGGCTTTTCCACCAGCCCTCGCGGGCGCGTTTGGTTGGCGCCATTGTCATGGCTTATGGACTGGCCACGTCTGCCACCGCCTTTACCTATTAGTCAATGCCCGCGAACGCCCTGCCGAAAACCGTCCTGATCATCCTCGCCGGACCGGCAGGAGTTGGAAAAAGCACGCTGTGCGAACGGCTGGTCAATGAAGTGCCGGGGTTTGAGCGGGTGATCACCGCCACCACGCGGCCGCCCCGCATCGGGGAAGCCCATGGTCGCGATTATTATTTCCTGACGGAGGCGCAGTTCGACGCCAAGCTGGCCGCCGATGAATTTCTCGAGTGGGCCTGCGTCCACCGCAAATACCGCTACGGCACGCTCAAGTCCGCCGTGATGGACCGGCTGCCCCACGTCAGCCTGATCGCCAATGTCGACGTGCAGGGCGTGCGCAGTTTCCGCGCGGCGGCGACGAACCAGCCCGTGTTGCAGGAAAGGATGGTGACGATTTTTGTCGCGCCGGATTCGCTCGATGTTTTGCGCGAACGCCTGCAAGGCCGCGGGCCGGTGAGTGACGAGGAACTGTCGCGGCGGATGCAAAGCGCGGAGTTCGAGCTGGCAGAGCGCAATTCCTACGACTTTGTCATACACAGCGCCTCGAAGGAACAGGACTTCCGCGCTTTGCTCGCGTACTGGGAGCAGGCGCGCCGGAAAATCAAATAAGTTTTTCTGCAAGACTTCCCATCCTTCGCGAGACACTCGCTGTTCCAAGTGCCTCCGGTCTTTTGAAACCGGTCTAACGATTCCGATCCGGGGGGTTGCTCCGGTTCCGGTACTCGTCGCTGCGGCGCAAATCATCGCGGACATCGCCCTCGGTCCAGTCTTTTTGCAGGATCTGTTTCCGGTAGTGATTGAGTCCGCCTGAATCGACTTCGCGGCCGAGGACCTCAAGGTAGGCGCGGCGAATGATGCGATTCGCACCTTCTTGGCGGAACTCATCCCCGCGCCGGAGGTGATCGCGCACCATCACTTCCGTCCAGCCCTGATCAATCATGAGACCGCGATAATAGCGCAGGCCGCCGTCATCCGGATCGCGGCCCAACAGATCCTTGTAAGTGCGCCTGATCACCACGTCGTAATCGATTTCCCGATCCCGGTCCCGATCACGATCCGGTGGCCGCCGGTATGATCTGTCCCCGCGGCCTTCCACCCGCAGAGAGGAAATCCGGTCATTCCAGCTGTCGCGGGAATTGCCGGATAACAACCGCCCGGCGAGATTGCGGACATTTTCGGTCAGCCGCATCGCCGCCCCGCGAAAACGCGCGTCCTCGTAAACATAAACCTCGGCTCCTCCCTCGACGCGGATCGACGAGACGCTGTCGTTCAAACCATTACCGTTGGAGAAAGTCTGTCCGGAAAAATTATCGATGGCCTCGCCGGGATAAATGACCAGCGAATCACCACGATAATCCGCATCTTGATAGAGGATCACCCGCGGTTCTTCCCGCCGCCGGTCGTCGTCCCGATGATCCGCCCAGATCACAGAAAACCCACCACTGAGCGCCAGCAGGAATAGTAAGCGTTTCATGCCGATTGAGACGCCGGCGGGGGCGGGATTATTCATTTTCCGCGGAGCCCCTCCGACGATTCGCGTGGTTGTTTCAGACCGGTTCGCTTCATTTGTAGGAGCCTGTTTACTGGCGATCCTTGGGATGCGCTGAGTAAGTCCTGAATCGCCTGTAAACAGGCTCCTACAAATGGAATTACGCACAGACGGCGGACTTTCCCCTGTCCGCCCCAGTCGCTACGTTTGAGTTGAAGGGCGCGTCGAGGATGACGCACCCCGCTAAAAATGCCTCCCTGAAAAACCCGGTGCTCAAAGGAGGTGGGCTTCAGACTTCCAGTTGCGGCCGCGATTTCTCGGGCCAGTCCACGTGGAAGAACTTGCCCCGCGGCTTGTCGACGCGCTCGTAGGTGTGCGCACCAAAGTAGTCACGCTGGGCCTGGAGGAGGTTGGCCGGCAGCCGTGGTGCGCGATAGCTGTCGTAATAGGAAAGCGCGGAGCTGAACGTCGGCGCCGCCACGCCGCACTCGGCGGCGAGCGAGACGACCTTGCGCCAGTTTTCCTGCGCTTTTTTCACCGTCTTGTTGAAGTACGGATCGAGGAGGAGGTTGGCGAGGTCCGGATTGCGAGCGTAGGCCTCGGTGATTTTCTGCAGGAAGGCCGCGCGAATGATGCAGCCGCCGCGGAAGATCTTCGCGATCTCGCCGAAATTAAGCTTCCAGCCAAACTCTGCCTGCGCGGTGCGCATGAGTTGGAAACCTTGCGCGTAGGAACAAATCTTCGAGCAATAAAGCGCGTCGTGGATGGCCGCGAGCAGCGCCTTTTTCGAGCCGCGGTATTTGCGGCCCGGGCCTTTGAGAATTTTGGAGGCGGCGACACGCTCGTCCTTGATGGCGCTGATGCAGCGGGCGAAAACGGCCTCGGCAATCGTCGGAGCGGGTACGCCCATGTCGAGCGCGTTGGTCGAGGTCCACTTGCCGGTGCCTTTCTGGCCAGCGGTATCGAGGACGATGTCGACGAAGGCTTTCTTTTTATTCAGCGGATCGGTCTGCTTAAGAATGTCAGCGGTGATTTCGATGAGGAAACTGTCCAGTGCGCCGGCGTTCCATTCGGAAAAAATCGCGCCCATTTCGGCGGCTTTCAACCCGAGGAGACCCTGCATCAACGAGTAGGCCTCACAGATCATCTGCATGTCGCCATACTCGATGCCGTTGTGCACCATCTTGACGTAATGGCCCGCGCCATTTTCGCCGATGTAGGTCGTGCAAGGCACGCCACCCTTCACGGGTTTGCCGGGCAGGGCGCCGGGGATCGGTTTGCCGGTCTTGGCGTCAACCTTGGCGGCGACGGCTTCCCAAATGGGTTTCAATTCCTTCCACGCGGCGAAGTCGCCGCCGGGCATGAGCGATGGGCCGAAGCGCGCCCCTTCTTCACCACCGGAAACACCGGAGCCGATAAAGCGGAGGCCTTTTTCCTTCAGCGCCTTCTCGCGTCGGATGGTGTCGGTCCAGAGAGCGTTGCCGCCGTCGATAATAATGTCGTTTTGTTCCAGCAACGGCACGAGGCCGTCGATGACGGCGTCAGTGGCTTTGCCGGCTTGCACCAAAATGACCATCTTGCGCGGCTTGGCGAGGGACTGCACAAACTCCTGCAGTGTTTTCGTCCCGACGAGACCACCTGGGGTGGCGGGATTTTCTGCGACAAACTTTTCGGTTTTTTCCGTAGTGCGGTTGTAAACCGAAATTTGGAAGCCGTGGTCGGCTATGTTGAGCGCAAGGTTCTGACCCATGACGGCCAGGCCGATGAGTCCGATGTCAGAATGGTCTTTTGGCATACGGCCCGACGCTTACCCCGGACCGGCCAAAGACCAAACCTTTTTTCTGTCCTATATAAATCAGCGGGCGCCCTTGGGAGCTGTCTGCTGCTTGGCGTTGTAAGCCCCGGCGGTGGGGAAGAAGGGGGCGATTTTCTCCACCATGGGGGTCAGGAACTTCGGTTCATTCCGATTATAGACCCAGGAAAAAAACACGATCGTACCCACCACAAAGATGATGATGCTGCCGATGATCTTGTTCACCTTCATCACCCGGCGAAAAATAAAGACCACCAGGATGATGCCTACAATCACGGCGGCTATCTTCAGCCAGACCATCGGCGGAAGCGTCTTCATCTTGTCCAGCGCGGACTCGGCGAGCAGAGGCATAACCTACGAGTTAGTCGGAATTGAGGGCGTGACGAGCCCATTTTCCGAATGCGCGGACGTTTCACCACCCTTTGACCCCGGGCGGGGGATGGCCGATCAGCGGTACCGGCTGGCTAGGCCGAGGTAATCGAGCTGCCAGGCTTCCTTCCAAATCCGAAATCTGCCTTCGGGAGTGATTTTACCGAACTCCTCCCTTTCAGCGTGCGGCTGCAGGTAACCGAGCTCGGTATTGATCATTTCCATGTGCTGCTGCTGCTGATTGATATCCTCGATGGGATTGATTTCCCAAGTCAGCAGGGGTTCGCCCGCTTTTTTCAGCCGGGCTTGATGCCGGGCGACCAGTCGCGGCAGACGGCGGGACCACGGGGATCGTTCGACATACCAGCTTTCCGGGTAGAAACCGCCAAAGGGGATATAGAGATTATCGGTCACGTAACGCCGCGGGCCGGCGGTGAGTGTGGCCAGACTGTAGCACACGGTGATGGCGCCATTTTCCTGCGGCACAAAAAGCACGTGGAGTCGCAGGGTGTTGTCCAGATTGTGATAAACTGAGGCCCGCAGCCAGATGCCGCCGCCCAATTCCGCTTTCAGGGCCTGCACGTGGGAAAACCGGTTGTCCCGCAGCCAATCCCGCACCCGCAAAAGCCGTTTCTGAGTCGGCCATTCATCTCCGCTGGAATTGACGACGTAGCGGGGAAAAAGCGGCATCGGACTCAGGCTGATGGCGCTTACTTTCAGCCAGTTGAAACCGGATTCGAGCAGAAACCACACGAGAAACACCGCGGCCGTCACAACCCAAAATGGCCGGTCAATCAGCGCCAGCTGCACATTGGTCTGGGCCGCGAACAGCGCGAAAAGAATCCACCGCAACCAACGGATGGGAATCGCCAAAACCGGGGACGCCACCCGGAGGTTGATGTAGAACAACAGCAACAGGACCGCCACGGAGGGGGCGAGAAACACTGAAATCGTTTCTGGCATGGAGGACTGGCGCGAAAAGGCGCCGAAGGTTAACTCAATCGCACGGGCATGATCACGCAAACAAAGCTCTCCAAAGTCTTGAAGACTCCGGGGCTGACCTCGTCTTTCAACTCGAAAAACACCTCGTCCTTGGTGAGCGCACGCAAGGGATCCATCACAAACTGGGGATTGAACGCGACCTGCAGTTCCGGACCACTGTAGGAAATCGCCATCGATTCATGAGACTCGCCAAAGTCCGGCGACGAGGCGCTGATTTCAAGCAGGTTGGGGGAGAGCTTGATCTTGATCGAATTGGATTTCTCGGAGGTGACAAGCGCTGCGCGGTGGACACATTGCAGGAAAAGCTCGCGCTCCAGTTTGATCCGCTGATGGGTCTCCTTGGGAATTACCTGTTGGTAATTCGGGTAATTGCCTTCAACCACTTTCGAAAAGAGGTAAATGCTGTCGGTCAAACCGCTCGTGTCCTTGCCGGTATCAATCTGGAAAGCCGCGCGGCGTTCATTGAAGGCGATCTTGAGCTGGTCGCCTTTGCCCAGCAGGCGCAAGAGTTCAGCGACGGTTTTGGCTGGCAGAATGATCGCGCCTGCGCTGCCAGCGGGCACGTTGACGTCCTTGCTCACCAGCGCGAGCCGGCGACCGTCGGTGGCGACCAAGGCGAGCTTGCCCTCCTTGAAATTGAAATAAACGCCGTTCAAGATGTACCGCGTCTCATCGGTCGACTGGGCGTAGGAAACATTGCTCAACATCGTGGCGAGTTCGCCCTGCGCGAGCGTGAAGGTCTTGTCGTCCCCGGAATCCGGCAGTTTGGGGAACTCCTCGGCGCCGATGCCCATGATGCGAAAGTTGGAACCGCCCGACGCAATCTTCACCTGGTGGGAAGCCGATGAATCGAATGACACATCAACATTCGGCAATTCGCGCACGATGGTGGCGAGCCGCTTGACCGGAAGCGTCACGGAACCGCCTTCCTTGACCTCCGCTTTGATTTTGCAGCGGATCCCGAGATCGAGATTGGTGGTCGTCAGGGAAATATAATCCTTTTCCGCTTCGATTAGTACATTGCTGAGAATGGGCATCGCCGCTTTGGAGCCGACGACGTTGAGGACCTGGGCCAGGCCGTTGCTGAAGTGGTCGCGGTTGATCTTAAATTTCATCGGGCGGGGCGGTAAATGTGCTTTTAACTAACAAATGATGATTAGAGATAGATTCAATAAGGAAGTATTCGTATTATTATGGTCTGTGATTTTCGCAGTAACCGCGGCGGCTGAGAGGCGAACCGCGCGGATTCCAACTGTGAGGCCGTTCCGAATAACCAAGAATAACCGTCGGGTAGTTCACAGGGAAAAGTTATTCGGAAGTTTGCTGCTTCATTTTCACAACCTTTCGGCGCAGCGCTCGCATCTGGGCGTGGCGTACGCCGCGCTGATAATGGGTGAACAGGCCGTAGGAGATGTAAGCGAGGAAAAGGAAGAAAAAGGCGACCTCCCGGAGCTTCCAGATCACGACGACGGCAATGAATACGCCAATAAAGGTGCGAAACCGCGTCTTCGTCTCCCAGTTGATCTGCTTGAAACTTGGATAACGCACAGTACTGACCATCAGGAAGGAAACCAGCACCAGGATCATCGGCAGGGCGATGGTCAGCTGGCGCAATTCACGGGCATTCGCCGACATGTTCAGTAACAGAAGAACAAGCGTGGCCACCGTGCCGGCCGCCGCAGGGATCGGCAGGCCGAGGAAGTCCTTGTTGGACTCGATTTCGGCCCGGTGCAGGAGGGGATTGGTGATGACATTGAAACGAGCCAGCCGGACCGCGCCGCAAAGCAGGTAAACGAAGGCGATCAGCCAGCCCAGCTCGCGAAACCATTGGTAATCCTCCCGCGGTGCGAGGATCAGAAAAAACATCATCAAGGCCGGCGCCATGCCGAAAGAGACCACATCAGCCAAGGAATCGAACTCGGCGCCAAACAGCGAGGTGCGGCCACCCATCCGCGCTAGGCGGCCATCCAATGAATCGAACACCACGGCCGCGAGAATCAGCCAGACTGCCTGGGTAAAAAGCGCGCTCCACGAAAGATTGGGATGAGCCATCGCGTATTCTCCCCCGTCGGTCATCAGCCGGGCCTGGATGCATTTGATCACCGCCACAAAGCCACAAAAAAGATTTCCTGCCGTCATCAGGTTGGGCAGAAAATAAATCCGGCTCGCCTGGGTGACGTTGTAAGGATTGTTGCGTTGCTCGAGGTCGGACATGGCGGAATTATTTGGTCAATCCCTCGAGGTATTTCCAAAACTTCGAATGCTGTTCCACCAGCTGTTGTTCGGAAACCGGCAGTTTCATGCGGAAAAGCCAGTCCTCCAGGGACGCCTTGTGCAGGATGTAATGGGTGTGGAGGGTCTCGCCCTGAACTTCGAAATAGAAACGAAACTCCCCGGCGCGCAGCCGGTAGAGATCCTTGCCGTTGCGGTTAAACTTCCCCAAGGGTTCGCGCGGCCGCTCCAAATCCGCCGGGCGGATTTTGCTGATGGGCTCGATCACCTCCATCTGGACCAGTTTATCGAGCTTGTTCAGCTCGCGCATGCTTTGTTCGGAGAAAGTAACCTGATACATGATCGAAAGTCGTGGACGTTGCGGGAGGGAAGAAAAGCAGACCGGTTTGGATAAACCCGTCTGCCCAATCGTCTAGCAACGAAAACAAGCGCTGTCCCGCTCTATATTCTGAACAGGGACGATTGCTCCGGTTCGGAGAGTATCGCGGACGTGGCATAAACAGGAGCCTCAGCCACCCCGCGGCGGTTTTCTTTCTCTTTTGCCGAATCACACTTTCTTGCCGAAGCCCGCGTCGATTTTGATCAGGGCCGTGGCCGCAAACGAGGGGATGGTCGCCACGCAGACCCAGATGAAGAAATTTGGGTAGCCAAGATGATCCTGAATCCAACCTGCGGCCATGCCGGGCAACATCATGCCCAAGGCCATGAATCCCGTGCAAATCGCGTAGTGGGCCGTCTTATGTTCACCCTCCGCGACCATCATCATATAAAGCATGTACGCCGTGAAACCAAAACCGTAGCCGAATTGTTCAACGGCCAGAGCGCCGCCGATCAGGTAGAGATTGTCCGGCTGCAGCAGGGCCAGAAGGACAAAAACCAGATTGGGCAGGTGCATGCTGATGATCATTGGCCACAACAGGCGTTTCAGCCCAAAGCGCGAGATCACATAGCCGCCCCCCAAGCCCCCCAAGGTAAGCGCGATCACTCCGATCGTCCCATAAATGATGCCAACCTGCGGGGTGGTCAGGCCCAGGCCGCCCAGCGCGCGGGGATCGAGGAGGAAGGGAGTTACCAGCTTGAGCAGCTGAGCTTCTGCCAAACGATAGAGCAAAAGGAACCCCACCATGGTTCCGATACCCTGTTTTCGGAAGAACGCCGCAAAGACGGAAAAATAGTCCACCACCCACTGCGAATTGGACTTCACCGCGTGATCACTGGTCGGTTTGGGCAGTGCCAGCAGATGATAGAATCCGATGAGCACAAAAAAGCCCGCAATCAACCAGAACACCAGCGCCCACGCCACCGGCACGTCCCCGGTTATGACTTGGAGTTTCCCGGCCAGATATACCAGTCCGCCCTGGCCCGCGATCATCGCCAGCCGGTAAAACGTGCTGCGCACGCCGACAAAGGCCGCCTGTTGCGACGCCGGCAATGCGAGCAGGTAGAAACCATCCGCGGCAATGTCATGCGTCGCCGAACTGAAGGCCATCAGCCAGAAGACCGCGAGCGTACCGCGAAAAAATCCCGTTCCCGGCACGGTCAAGGCCACCAGCGCCAGCGCCGCCCCGATGACGAATTGCAGGCAGATGATCCAAAATCGTTTGGTCCTGGACCGGTCTACCAGCGGCGACCAAAGCGGCTTGATCACCCAAGGCAGGTAAAGCCAGCTCGTGTAGAGGGCGATGTCCGTGTTGGAGACGTGCAGATTTTTGTACATCACCACCGACAGCGTCATCACCATCACGTAGGGAATGCCCTCGCTGAAATAGAGCGTCGGAATCCACTGCCACACGCTCATCATGGGCCGGGCGGAATTTTGCGCAGGGATCATGCTCGAAAAACTCAGACAACGCTTCGGCCGAAGCACTCAGTTCGGGGCGATCTCGTCCCGGAGGTTATCCGCCCAGTCGGTTAGTTGTTTGACTTCAGCGGGCATGAGCCGTGCTTCCGGGTGCCCCCGGGTGTAAGACGGCAGCGGCATGGAATGTTGCGAGACTTCGTCCGAGATTTGCTCCAGCTTGCTCACCGAGCGCTTAACGCTGTAGGTGCCGAACTCGGAAAAATTCAGGTGGCGCTTGCCCTCGTTCACGTGGTGCGCGAGCCACCAGCCGAATGGCTGGACCTCGGCGTACCACGGGTAGTGCGTGGAATTGGAATGACAGTCGTAGCAGGCGCGTTGCAACAGGGCTTGCACCTCGGCAGGCACGGGATGTTTCGCATTCAGGTCGTTCGCGGTGCTGCCAGCTGCGACCAGATTTTTTTCCGGGCGGATAAATTGCGCCACGAGCAGGATCGCGAGGAGACCGGCGAGGATTTTTTTAATCACGGGAAAATGAAATCAGGCCGCGATTGGCCTTTCAAGGCGGGCGTTTGAAAGGGCGTCAGTCGTGGGAGCTTTTCTGGATCGGGCTGGTTTAGGAAACCGCCGCTTTGACGAGTTCGGCAATTCCGGTCGGGAGGTTCAGGCCGATGGCGGCTTGTTGCGCGGCGGGACTCATTTTGCGCCACGTCTTTCTGATGATATCCACGAATTTTTCCGCCGTATACCCGGCGTGCTGGACCGCGAATTCTTCGATTTCATTTTCCAGAAAAACGAGACACGCGGCATCTTCCAGCGCTTGCGTCCCCGGATTGGTTTTCAAACCGCTTTTGGAGATCCAGGTGGCCGCTTCATCGGCTTCGGCGACGGATACTCCGGCCTGGAGCAACAGCTCCCGGGCTCGGCCCGCCTGCTTGACATAAAGCGAACGCCGCCAGTTGAGGTAGCCCACCTTGCCTTCCGGAAACGAGGCCCGGGGCACGCTCCATCGCTCGAGATGCTGGCAACTGGCGGCCACGCGCAACAGCGGCGTGGCCGCGGGCGCGAGGCGGATTACCCACGCTTCCATCCGGTCGGCGTAAACCCGCTCCGCCGGCCGGCCATCGGCGGTCGACTTCGGGTCGGCGGCATGAGCGGCGTCAATCAATTCGCGGGCTTTGGCGTAGGCATCCATGAATCGAAAGTGAACAGAATCCGACCGGATTGCGCAAGCCGCGTGCGGGGCCCACCAGCGGCGTCAGCATGCCTCATCAATTTGCCACTCGCGTCTTCTCACTCCCGCAGCGACTGCCCGTGGACCAAATCCTGGAACATGCCAGGCTGGCTGACGAGCTGGTCGTAGGTGCCGTCTTGCGCGACGCGACCGTCCGCGATGACGAGGAGACGGTCGCAATTCTTCACCGTGGCCAGCCGGTGCGCGATGAAGATGACCGTGCGGCCGCCGAGATTTTTTTCCAGCGCTTCCTGGATGAGCTGTTCGCTGAGCGTGTCGAGCGCGCTGGTGGCTTCGTCGAAGATGAAGCATTCCGGCTCGGCGAGCAAAGCCCGCGCAATCGCGAGTCGCTGGCGCTGGCCGCCGGAGAGCGACGAGCCGCCTTCCCCCACGCGGGCATCGAGTCCACCGGGCAGTTTGGCAATAAACTCCCACGCATTCGCCAGCTCACAGGCGCGGCGGATGGCTTCGTCGGTGGCATCGGGCCTGGCAACGCGGACGTTGTCGCGCATGGTGGTGCGGAAAATAAACGGATCCTGCGGCACGACGCCGAATTCCTTGCGCAGTGCGCTCGCCTCGAACTTGCGGAGGTCAATTCCGCCGAGCAGGACTGCGCCGGATTGCGGGTCGTAGAGCCGAAGGAGAAGTTGGGCGAGCGTGCTCTTGCCGGCGCCGGAAGGGCCCACGAGGGCCAGCCTTTGTCCACGCGGGATGGTCAGCGAGAGATCGCGCAACACGGGCTGTCCGGGGACGTAGGCGAAAGACACGCGGTCAAAAACAATCTCCGCTTTCGTCGGCACGGTCGCGGCGGCCGCATGCTGCGGATCGGGCGTGGTGCTGGGGGTGTCGAGCACCGCTCCGATGCGGTTGATCGAGGCTTCCGCGCCCCCCCACAAACTAAAGGCTTGGAAGAGGGTTTGAATCGGCCAGTTCAGACCGGCGAACGAAGCGAGACACGCCGCCACAGTTCCGAGGTCAATGTAGCCCCCGAGATAGCGCCACGTGCAGGCGGCCAGCAGAGCCGCATAGCACAGGTAGCCAAAGCCCTCCTGCTTCATGTATTCAATGTGGCTGAGCACGTCGCGCTCGTAGGATTTTTTGCCGATGACGAGCGCCTGCCGGTCAAAATCCTGGGCGACCTGCTCCTCCATGGCGTAAAGTTTCACCGCCTTGTTACCGCGCAACAAATCCGCGACCCGGCCGCTGACGTCACCCTCGGCGGACTGGAAATCGCTGCTGATCTTCTGCATTTTTTCCCGCGCGCGGATCATCAGCGCGACGCTGGCAAAGGAGGTGATCATCAGGATTGAAGCCACCGCCCAGTCCCATTTCCAAAACATGGCCAGCGTCGTCAGGGTGGTGATGATCGCTCCCGGCACCGACATCGACGTGTGCTGGAAAAACCCCATTACATTGTTCAGCGGGGTACCGAACAGGTAGCTGAACAATTCGCCCGACGGGTGTTCGCCGTGGAAGCGCAGGCAGAGGTGGTTGACGTGGCGGAAAAATTGTCCGCGCAGGGCGAAGACCACCCGTTCGCGCACCCAGGTGAACATCCGGTAGCCGGCGTGCCACGCCGCCATGCGCACGATGAGCGAGACGATCAGGTAACCGCTGATCAGCCACGCCAGTTGATACCAGCGCTGGGCCGTCGTGAGACCCGCCGGTTCCAGCACCTGCGAAAAAAGCCACTTGGGGAAGACATTTTGCAGGGCGATGGCGGCACCGTGGAGTCCGTTCAGTAGCAAGGCAAAGATCAGCAGCCCGCGGTGCCGCAGGAAAAGCGGCCAGACGTGGCGGCGGAAGGCGTTGGGTGGAGGAAGAGCGGCCATGGCAATCCAGTTAACTACAAAAACTCCCAAACGCACGAAACGAAAAAAACGGGCGGGCGACTTTATTAGGTGAGGGGAGGCGCCCGCGAGCGTCGCCGCCGC
>JANYDX010000119.1 GCA_025363395.1 Verrucomicrobiota bacterium | reverse complement strand
TTTTGGCTTCCGCTGCGGTTTCCTTGGCTTGCTACACATGGAGGTCGTGCAGGAACGCATCCGCCGCGAATACGACGTCGACATCATTTCCACCTACCCAAGCGTGGTCTACAAGGTGAAGAAGCATGGCGGCGAGGTGCTGGAAATCGACAATCCGGTGAACCTGCCCGATCCCGGCACCATCGAGGAAATTTCCGAGCCGACCATCAAGGCGGCAATTCACATTCCGAATGAATTCATGGGAGACCTGCTCTCCCTGATCATGGAGAAACGCGGCAGCTGCGACCACACCGACACGCTGGACGGCTCGCGCGTCATGCTCACCTGCACCTTGCCGCTCAACGAAATCCTCGTCGATTTCAACGACCGCCTGAAGAGCATCACGCGCGGCTACGGCTCCATGGATTACGAGCTGGGCGAATACCGGATTTCGGATCTCGTGAAAATGGACATCATGGTCAACTCCGACCCGGTGGACGCCTTTGCCAGTATTGTGCACCGCTCAAAAGCCGAAGGGCAGGGCAGGACGCTCTGCGAAAAGCTGGCGGACATCATCCCACCCCAGATGTTCAAGGTCGCGGTGCAGGCCGCGATCGGCGGCAAGATCATCGCCCGCGACAACGTGCGCGAGATGCGCAAGGACGTTACTTCGAAGTGCTACGGCGGTGACATTTCCCGCAAGCGCAAGCTTCTGGACAAACAGAAAGAGGGCAAAAAGAAGATGAAGCTGATCGGCAAGGTTTCCATCCCGCCCGATGCCTTCATTCAGGTTTTGAAAACCAACAGCTAACTTCCGGTCGGGAAAATCCGGAACGGCGCGTTAGGATAACGCGCTCTACCTTTTAATACGTATGAGAGAAAGAGCACGGCGAGGTCGCCGTGGCTCCAGCAAGAAAATGGCTGGAGCGCGGGCGCCCTCGCCCGCGAGCGGCTTGGCCAATGCTTCGCGCTTGCACCGATGCCTCTTTATTCCAAGCACGGGAAACTTCCTTGTTTTTTCCGATTCCACCAACACGCTTTAATTTCAACCGCCAACCCCGACCCCGACCAAAACGTGTTCAGCTTTCTATATTCGGACCAGAGAAAGATGCGCCGGAATGCGGAAAACTGGCTCGAAGTGGCCGACCGCGTATACAAGTACCGCCGCGATCAGCTGACCGAAGTTCAGACCACGAAGCTGCTGTCCGCCACGGATAGCGTGAAGTTGCGGCTGAAGGAAAAGGCCGACACCGGCCTGATCAAGAAAGCAGTCGATTCACTGGAAGTTGTTTTGCGCGACACGGGCGGACGCATTTATCCGACCTCTTCGATGAGGGAGAATGTCGAGTTTTTCCTGATGGCCGCCATCGTCATGCTCGGCGTGCGGGCGTATTTCGTGCAGCCGTTTAAGATTCCGACGAATTCGATGTGGCCGACCTACTACGGCATGACGCAGCAGGTGTTTCAGCCGGGGCAGGAGCCGGGACTGGCCAGCAAGGTGGCCCGTCTGGTCACACTTGGAGCCAGCAATTATTCAATCACGGCTCCGGCGGATGGCGAGGTGCTGATTCCTTTGATCGCCTATCAGGATGGGAGCTTGCGCCCGGCCTACACGGAAATGGCGGGACGCAGTCTCCTGGTTTTCCCGACGGTGTTGCGCGAATATATGTTTTCGATTGGCGGGGAAACTGTCCGCTTGTCGGTGCCCGCCGATTGGGCGCGCTCGAATTTCGACACGGTTGTGCACGACGTGTTTTTTAAAAATGAAACCGACGTCTACGGGGCGTTGAAGAACGCCGCGCTGAAGAATCAGACGCTCAAACAGTCGACGACGGTGATTCAGCAGGGCGATCGTCGTCTGGAGGTGCCCGTTTACTGGGTTCCCATTGGCAAAAAAGTCACGCGTGGCGAGAAGCTCATGTCGTTCGATGTGCTCACCGGCGACCTGCTGTTTGTGGACCGGTTCACTTATAATTTTTTCCCGCCCAAGGTTGGTTCCGGGTTTGTTTTCCGGACCGTCAACATCAAGGAAATGCACAAGGATGAATACTACATCAAGCGGCTGGTG
>JANYDX010000089.1 GCA_025363395.1 Verrucomicrobiota bacterium | reverse complement strand
TCCGATTTACCCGTCTGGTCGACTTCGGCCAGAGCTACGACTCGATGGATTCGAAAAACCACATGTTCGGTGAAACCATCGACTGGACGCCGACGAACAGTTCTACCTGCAGGCCAATATCAATGTGGTGTATGCCACGATCCAGACCGCTTATCCGCGGGCGGGCGGTCTCGCCAATGCCGTTCTACGCAACGCCGACAACAACTACTCCAACGGGAGTTTGGTCGCGGGCTTCGTTCTCGCTAAAAACACGGACGCCCAGCTGCAATACACGCTCAGCCGCGCGAACAATTTTGATCCCGCAATCGTGGCCTCCCAATCTTACGGGGCGAGTTACAAGGAATCCACTGTCACCCTCGGGCTGAAGCAGAAATTCACCGATCGTTGGCTCGGCGAGGCCAAGGTGGGATATTTTGACAGCAAGAACGAAACCACCGGCGGCCGCACCAACTTTCGCGGGCCGGTGGGTTATGTGTCGGTCGCTTATTCGCTGTAGACTGACCGGGACGGCAGACCGCAAGATCCGCCTTTTTTTGAGCAAGCGATGCGGAGCGCGTTCGCGGTGCTTCCGCCATACTGGTTCGTGCCGCTGACCATGATTTCTCTTGCCGAAACGCTCGCCGCCGCTGCTCCTGCCCCGCTCGACCTCGCGCTCATCCGAAAATATTCGGTACCCGGTCCGCGCTACACTTCCTATCCGCCGGCGACCCAGTTTACGACTGAACTGACCACTCTGGAACTCGAGCGGTCGATCACGGACGATAATCGCGCAGGAGCCGGACGTTGTCACTTTATTTTCACCTCCCATTTTGCGAGTCACTCTGCTGGTACTGTGGATGCAATACCATCATTACCCGCCGCCGCGGTTCCGCAGCGGAGTACCTCGACGATCTGGTGCGCGAGGTGCGTCTCGTCTCGTCGCGCCTCGACCGCACCCGTCCGGTCGCGCAAATTCATCTGGGCGGCGGCACGCCCACCTTTTTCCCCCCGGATCAGTTGCGCCGTTTGGGCGCCGTGATCAGGGAAAACTTCACGGTCGCCTCGGATTGCGAGTTCGGCGTGGAGATTGATCCCCGCCGGCTCACTCCCGACCACATCGCGGCCCTGCGTGAAATCGGGGCCAACCGCGCCTCGCTCGGCGTGCAGGACACCGATCCGCGTGTCCAGCTTGCGATTCATCGCCTGCAACCTCACCGCCTCAACCAGAAGGCGGTTGAGTGGCTCAGTCTGGCGGGCTTCGGATCGATCAACTTTGACCTGATCTACGGTCTCCCGCTGCAAACCCCGGCGAGTTTTGCGCGGACGATCAACGATGTGCTTGAACTCCAGCCCGACCGGCTCTCCGTTTTCAGCTACGCCCACGTGCCGTGGATCCGGCCGGCGCAAAAAATTCTGGAGGACCGTCACCAGCTGCCCGACGCCGAAGCTAAACTCGCGATGTTTGCGGTGGCGCATGAGAAGCTCACCGCTGCCGGCTACCTCGACATCGGATTGGATCACTTTGCGCGTCCCGATGACGAACTCGCCATCGCCCAGCGCGAGGGCACCCTGCACCGTAATTTCCAGGGATACAGCACGCGCGGCGGGGCGTCGCTCTACGCGTTCGGCCTGTCGTCCATTTCATCGACGGAAGACACCTACCGGCAGAATTTCAAGACTCTCGCCGAGTGGCGGGCCGCGCTCGATGCCGGCCGCCTGCCGTTGGAGAAAGGCCTGCATCTCACCTTCGAGGACCGCCGCCGCCGCACGATCATCATGCGTCTCATGTGCGAACGCCGTCTCGACTACGCTGCGCTCTCAAAGATGATCGGCGTGAATTTCACCGACCGTTACGCTGCTGAAATCGCGTCGCTCGCCGACCTTGAGGCCGACGGACTGGTGGTGCGGACAAGAAGCGGACTGGAAGTCACGCGCGCCGGCGGCCCGCTGCTCCGCGTGGTGGCGATGCGTTTCGACGAGCACCTGGCGACCGCCCTGCACCGGCATTCGAAGACGATCTGATCGGAGATTCTAAAATTTTCCGTTCGGGCGGGCCCCGTCATTCTTAACGAGCCGCACGGTTTTGGCTGCCGCTCGCCATCGCCTCTGGCCGCGAGGCCGTCCTATTTTTGAATGCCGCCGTTGTGGCAGTCGGTGCAGGTCAGGTCCGGGTCGAGTTCGCCACTGGGGTGTTTGAACGGCAGTCCCTTGGCCGAGAGAATTTCAAGTTCGGCCTCCTTGCCCTGGGCTAAAATGGTGTGGCAGGAATTGCACTCGGTGGCGCGGATCGCATCACCACCTGAGGTTTTGTGTTTGTCGTCATGGCAACGGAAACACCCCGGCCAGTCCTTGTGGCCGATGTTATTGGGGTAAACCCGCCAATCCGCCTTGCGCTCGGGGAAAATGGTGGCGGCATATATAGCCTGCACCCCGGTGATGGCTGCGGATACATCGGGATTCCCGGGATATTTGGTCTGGAGAAACGCGGCGATTTTTGCCGGCGCGGCTTCCGCCGTGGTGATGTCCGGCTGGGTCAGAGCTTGCACGGCTGAGCGTTTGATGTTGGGCAGGCCGGGGCTGAGCTTGCCGGCGACCAGGGCAAGTTCCACGGAATCGTTCGCGGCGGGGAACACGTGCGCAGGTCGATTGTGGCAGTCCAGACAATCCATCACGCGAATCCGGTCGGCGGGCGGCTTGCCCTTGAATGCCTCGGTGCGAAACACCCGCGAAGTTCCGTCCTTGAGATTGGTGACACGCATCCACGGGATGTCCTGGCGCTTGTCGTCAGCCGGATAAT
>JANYDX010000085.1 GCA_025363395.1 Verrucomicrobiota bacterium | reverse complement strand
AAGATGAATTTGCCGATCTTCGGTTCGTTGATCGCGATGTTTGCGCTGTCGCGTTTCACCCATAATCTGGCGATGCTCTACAAGGCGGGCATCCCCTTGCTGAGGGGCATCGAGATTTGTCGGAATCTGGTGGGCAACCGCGCCATCGAAAAATCTCTGGATGACGTCCATCGCGGAGTCCTTGAGGGAACGCCACTGAGCAAATGTCTGTCGGCCCACGATGTTTTTCCGCAGACGCTCGTCACGATGATCTCCACCGGAGAGACTTCGGGCACGCTCGATTTTGCGCTGCAGAGCGTCTCGGATTATTACAACAAGATCATCCCGCGGCGCATCAAGATCGTTTTTGCGATCTTCGATCCGGTGATGATGATCTCGCTTATTGCCGTGGTCGGGGTCGTGGCGCTGGCGGTGATTTTGCCGATCCTTCAACTTTGGGACGCCAAATGATCAACCGGAACCCAACCTCTTTATGTCGACGCGCCGGCTTCACTCTGGTGGAGATGATCGGAGTCCTGGCGATTCTCACGATTCTGGCCGGGATTATCACACCAAATGTGTTGCACACGATTGAGCGCGCCGCGGTGCGTGCAGAGGCCGATAATCTCCGCACGCTCGGCGGGCAGATCGGGCTGTATCTGCGCGACAACACCGTCATGCCCACCGCGGCAGTGCCGCCGGCTTTGCCCAACTGGACAAGTCAGCTGGCCACCTATTCTTCGCTCAGCTCGGCCGACATCCTCACCAACAAACGCCAGATGATCCGGTTGTATGTGCCGGATCCGGTCGCGGCAAATCAGCGGGCGATGCTGCTGTCTTCGATGCGCACCGGTGTGGCGCTGCCCACCGCCGCGAATGTCTCCGCAAATTTTCAAACGATCTGGTCGACTGCGGATGGGTCTGTGCCCGTTGCGGCCGGGTGGGGCGCATGGAATGCGAACAATGTTGAATACCTCGTGATCGAGCGGGTGAACCTCAGTTCGATTTACCGCACGGATTTGCTGAGCTTGACGATTACGTTGAACAACAAGACCCCGGTGGCGGCGGTGCCGCCGGCTCCGGCCGTGCCGGCGACGAATGCCAGTTACCGCATTACGCTGGCCAACGGCACGGTTCAGGCTGTCCAGCCTGTGAACTCGACGGTCACCGTGACCTTGAACGCCATGCGTCCTCGAGACCGGATCGATCTTTATCGGGCCGCGGGTGTGCTGGATTCCAGCTATGTGCTCAGCACGAACAGCAAGACCTTCGATTTTAACGGGACGAACTGGATTCCGCAATGACGCCCGTGATTGAAGTTCCAGATTCCCCGGCGGCCGAGGCGCCCGTTTCCAAACGGCCGGTGCGCCGTCCTTCCGGCGGCGACAATGGCGATGTCCTCGGCATCGGCTGGCTGCACGGAACTTTTCAGGTGGCGGTTTTCCGCCGGCAAAAGATGACGGGTAACTGGTCGGCTTCGACGCCGGTCAAGACGCTGGAAGAACTCGGGCCGGCGCTGGATGAGGCGCTGGTGGAGCTGAAATTTGGCGGGACCGAGGTGTTTCTGCTTTTGGAGAACGACCAGTTTGTCCACCAGATCGAAGCCACGCCGCCGTTTACGGATGCGGTGGCGCAGAATTTTTTGCACGGTCGGGTGCAACGGTATGAAAAGGAGAATGTGCCGGTGCTGTGGGTCAGTCAGCCGGCGGCCGGATTGAAGAAGGAGCGTTCGTTCATCCTGCATATGCTCCCCACCAGTTTTTATGAAGGCTTGAATCGCCTGCTGCTTGAGCGACGGCTTGATCTGACGCGAATTCTGCCGCTGGTGGTGCCCGTCCGGCGCGAATTGGACCGTTTTCCCATCGCCAAGGGACGCCCGGTCCTCGTCGCGGTCGAGGCGGGTGGCGCCACAGTGGTGATGGTGGCGAAAGTCGGCGAAGAGTTGTTGTTCGCACGAACCATTCTGGCGACATGGAGCGCCGATCCCTCGCGCATCGGCGTGGAAATCAACCGGTCGCTGCTTTATGCGAATCAGCAGTTCAACCTCTCGGTTGAACGCGTGTGGCTGTTGGGCCAGAATAACAGCGCCACGGCGGCAGTGAACGCCAAATGCGGATCGGGCCGCCAGATCACGGTGCTGCCCACCTCCCCGGTGGAGTGGCTGCAATCTGCCGCCAAGCTGCCGCCACGGCAGCCGATCAATCTCGTGGCACGCCACCTGAAGCGTAAAAGCCAGCAGCGCTCCATCCGCCGCGTCCTGCTCATTGGCAGCTGGCTGACACTCGCATTTCTGGCGGTCGATGCCTGGACCAGCTCCCAGTCGTGGCGGGAAGAGCAGCGCCAGTATGCCGCGTTGCGAGCGAACGAATCCAAGATGGGCGCCGAACGCGATCGATTGTTGGAACGCAATGAAGCGGTTCAGCGCGAGCGGGCGTTCGTGCAACAGGTGGACGATCAGCGATTGCCCCCCGTGCCCGGAAAATTCGCGGCCTATGTGGCCAGTGTTTTGCCTGATCAAATGCGGCTGACCGAACTCACGGTAAAATGGGAGGAGACAATCGGCTGGACCTTCCGGCTCGAAGGCGTCGTGGAAGCGGATGAAGACACTTCCCGCGAGATTGTCGCCGCACTGCAAAGGGATTTGGCGAAGAGCCCGCTGCGGGTGCATTCCAATGAGATGGCTCGCTCGGTGGCTTCCGTCTCCGGCAATGCCAGCACCGCCGGGCCTGAATTGCAGCGATTCAGTGTCGAAGGAGGCATGCTTGAAAACTAAGCTGGTTAGTTTTGGCCACGATTGCTGGGAGATGCTGACTGAGGTTCCGGGCTGGCCCGACGCTCCAAGGCAGGTTCGGTTGCGACGGGCGCTGCCCATCTTCATTCCCTGTGCGGTGCTTCTGCTCTTGTTGACGTGGAACAAATTCGTGCGTGATCCCCATCTGCAGGGCGAGCGGGCGGTGCATCAGACATTGCTGGCCCAAGAAAAGGAAATCGATGCGCTCCGCCTGAGCGTTTCTGAACAGCGGGCGGGAGAATTGTCCGCGCGGGCGGTCCAGGTTGAACAGCAAATTTTGAAAGACCCCAAGGCTTTGGGTCCGGTTCTCGACGGCTTGAAAAAACAGGCCGCTGAACTGCATTGGGACGGATCATTTCTCCCCTCGGATCTTTCGACCGGTACGGCGGCGCCTGATACCCAGCTCGCCTTCATTCCCGTACGCGCCAAACTGACGTCGGTGGCGACGAATCTCGAGGCTTTCTCCGCCTTAATTGCTATCCTTGACCAGTTTTCCCGATCCGAGAAGCGAATCGACCTTACCCGTTTGGCGATTCGTGCCGATGAACAAGGACGGTACACCGCGGAACTCAATCTTCGGCTGGTGGCCCGTAGTGCGCATGAGAAAACTCCTTAATAAACCTTGGTTTGTAATTATCGTGGCCCTTGGCGCCATTGCGCTGGTGGCCCGCGTCATGTTACCCAACGGGGTAAATCCGATCTTGCGGCGGCCTGACTCCGTTCCGACCGCAGCTGCGGAGGGAGAGCCCGCCAACACTGCTCCTGGTGCCAATTCGGCGCTGGTCACGGTGGAAAAAATGCGGATTTCCGGCCCCTTGCGCGACCCCTTTGCGATTCGCATCAAGCCTGATCTGACGGAGAAAAAGCCCGAGCCCGACTTCGTGGAAACGGCGCATCTCTCCGCGATCTGGACTCAAAACGGCGAGACACTGGTGTTAATCAATAATCACATTTGTCAGGGCGGCGATGAAATCGGCCGGCTGAAGATCGAGTCAGCGACTCAGGACGGAGTGTGGATCACGCATTGGAAAGGCCGGGATTTTATTTCGATCGGAGGCAGCTTCACCCTGAGCACACCCGCCAGCAAATCTTTATCCGCCGCCAGGTCCCTGTGAAAGCAATGAAACTCCGATTGACGGTTCCTGTTCTGTTGATGCTGTCTGCCTCGCTGACTCTTGCCGGCGGAGCCGCCGCACAGGAAGAGGCCCTGCCGTCTGCCACGCCGGGCGGCCCGCCCGGTATGCCCAAGGCTGTCCCATCCACTCTCTTCAGTTTTAGCGCGGAGGAAATTCCCGTGAAGCAGGCGCTCGCACTTTTCGCCCGCGCCAACCACTTGAATATCGTGCCGGATCTCGACGTGGGAGGCACCCTCACGGTGGAGTTTCGCGATCTTCCCCTCGACCTC
Source organism: Verrucomicrobiota bacterium (assembly GCA_025363395.1). Lineage (GTDB taxonomy): Bacteria > Verrucomicrobiota > Verrucomicrobiia > Opitutales > Opitutaceae > Lacunisphaera. The sequence continues at coordinate 10,183 of JANYDX010000085.1, read as the reverse complement.
GCCATGAGCGCGCTACTGGAAGCCAATGGCTATTATTGTGTGCAGGACGGTCCGCTTCTCCGCGTCCGCAACCGCGAGACCCGTCTGTTCCAGATCGACTATATTCACGTGACCCGTTCCGGCCAGGGTTCGAACGCCGTGCAGATCAGCTCAGGCGGAGGTAGCAGCGGCGGCGGCAGCAGTAGCAGCAGTGGCTCTGCCGGGGCGAGCGGTGCCAGTGGTTCTGAAGGATCCACGATGACGGTCACAAACAGCTCCACGATTAATTTCTGGGGTGAGCTCGGCGATCAGCTCAAATCGATGGTGTCCGAAAAAGGCAGCTACACGGTCAACAGTCTCGCGGGCACGGTGCTGGTGCGGGACAGCCACCGGAACGTCGAGACCATCGCGCAGTTCATTGCCAATGTGACGGCGAGCGTCGTCCGGCAGGTCGATCTTGAAGTGGAAATTTACGAAGTGGCGTTAAATGATTCCACGCAGCTGGGCATCAACTGGGCGTATCTCGCCGACACGCTCAATACCTCCTTCAACACCATTCCCGGGCAACTGAGCCTGGCCGGCGCAGGCGGACTGATCGTGCAGGCGCCGGTCTATGGTCCGGCGCCCGGCGAACCAGGGATTCGCATCCAACATCAACGCGGCAATCTTTCCGCCGTCATCGATGCGCTTAAACAGCAGGGCAATCTCAAGGTCGTTTCCACTCCACGATTACGGACGCTTAATAATCAGCCGGCCGTCGTGCGGGTGGGTCAGGATCTTCCGATATTCATCCGGCAGGTCACCACCGCGCCGGGCAGTCCTCCGGTCACCACTGTCACCGAATCGGTGCAAACGGTCACCGTGGGCACCGTCCTTTCCATCACCCCGCAAATTTCCAGCGATGGTCTGATCACGCTCGACCTTACCCCGGCGGTCAGCCGCCTGGTCCGCATCGCGTCTTCCGCCACCGGCGACACGAATGCACCGGTCATCGATATTCGGCAGGCCTCTTCGATTGTCCGTGTCCGCGATGGCGCGACGATCGTGATGGGCGGCCTGGTGCAGGACACCTCGTCAACCACGCACCGGAAGATTCCTATCCTCGGTGACATTCCGCTGCTCGGCAAAGCCTTTTCGGGCGAGTATAAGACGGCGGAGCGGACCGAATTGGTTTTCTTTTTGACGCCGCGGATCATTCACGACGCGGCGACTGAGACCGCCGTCAAAGTCGCGGAGACGGGCCGGAAAGAAAATCTTCCCGCACGATCCCCATGATTCATCAGACCTACAAAGTTTTGGTCGTCGAGGATGTGCTGTTGATCGCGAAGATCACGGAGCAGATGTTGAAGAAGTCTCCGACGCACACCTACATCTCAACCCACAAGACGCGGCTGGCTGATTCCGTGGCCGCGCTGAAGGCGGAGGAGTTTGATGTCATTCTGCTGGATTTGAATCTGCCGGACAGCCGCAATCTCAACACGCTCACGAGCATCATTGAGGTGGCGCCGGAGGTTCCGATCGTCGTGCTGACCGCGACCAACAGCGACGAGATCGGGTTGCGCGCCGTGCAGTTGAGCGCGCAGGATTTTCTGCTGAAGGGGGATTTTAACTACCTCACGCTGGACCGCTCGATTATTTATGCGATCGAACGGCACCGTCTCCAGCGCACGATCCGACAGCTGGCCGTGCTGGACGAGCTGACGGGACTGTATAACCGCCGCGGTTTCAACACGCTTAATCCCGACGTGCTGCAGCGTATCAAGCGCAGCGAAGCCCGCGGCTACCTTTGTTTTTTCGACTTGGATCGCTTCAAGCAGATCAATGACGAACTCGGCCACGCCAAGGGCGACGAAGCCCTCAAGGAGTTTGCCGCCACGCTCCGCAATGTGTTTCGCAAGGACGCGCTCTTGGTCCGGCTGGGGGGCGATGAGTTTGTCGCCATGGGTGTGGAACAGCAGGCCGGCCAGATCACTGAGACTTTGAAGGCGCTGGAAAACGTGCTCTCAGCCCGCAACACGCAGGGGACGTCGGGCTTCAATCTGGAGGCCAGTGCCGGCGTCACTTATTTTGATAAAAACGGGCCGCATTCCCTGGAGGAGCTCACATTGGCGGCGGACGCGGAGCTCTACAAAAACAAGGAGAGCCGGCGTTATGCCCGCAAACAGCTGGGCGTGGATCTTCAGCCTCACGAGGACCGGCCATGAATTCCGCCTCGCCCCCTGATCCCGGAATGGAAATGGCGGAACGGCTCCGCTACGCGTGCGAAGCGCACGATCCCAGCATCAGCAGCCATCTTGATCGGGTGACCCGCTATGCGTGCGAGATTGGCCGCTACGCGGGTCTTTCAGAAGCGCGAATCATCGAGTTGCAATATGCGACTCCCCTGCATGATGTCGGCAAGATTGGAGTTCCGCTTGAGTTGCTCCGCAGGCCCGGCGGTCTCGCGCCCGCGGAAATGGAAGTGATCAAGCAGCACACGATTATCGGCCACCGCATATTGAATGGCAGCCCTTGGGCGGTGATGCGTTGCGCGGCATTGATTGCGCTTTCACATCACGAATGCTGGGACGGGAGTGGATATCCGCACAATTTGAACGGAGTGCGTATTCCCGTTGAAGCCCGGATTGTGACCGTGGCTGATGTGTATGACGCGCTCATTTCCCGGCGATCATACAAGCCGGCTTGGGAGGAAGATCGGGTTCTGGCCGAGATGCGCCAGATGCGGGGCGTGAAATTTGATCCCGAGATCCTCGATCTTTTTGTCGAGAATTTGCCGGGCATTGTGGTGGCGTCCTAGCCCTTTCAAATGCCGTTGGGCTAAGGGCGAATGGCTACGCCTCCTGAGGTGGTTTGCCCAGCTGGGCCGACTCGGCTTGGCCGGAAAAGAAATTCTGAACTTCGGACCGGAGGCGTGGTCGGTACTAACGAATCAACCGTGACCACTTCTCCTTTTAGCCCTCCCGTGGCGGAGGCCAATCCTCTGGCTGGAATCAGCCGTTGTATCCGCCGGATCTGCCTGCTGCGCGAGCAAGATAACGCCGCGGAGGCAGTGCGCCTCGAACAAAACGAATTTGCGAATGCCCTGCGCGATTTACGGCTGGCGCACGGCCCGGAGTTCCTGCCCGAGAGTGAGTTGCGGGCGCTTTTTGCCGTGGAGGAAAACCGCGTGGCGGATGCGATGGTTTTGTCGGAGCTCCTGCTCCCCCAACTGGCGAAATTATTTCCTTCCACGGCGCCGTTTCCGCTGCAGGCCCGGCCACTTTCCACCCCACCGCAGGGCCTCGATTCGGCGATTCCTTTTCCCCGGACTGCCACTCCCGGGGTCTCACCCATTATTGCAGACTTGCTTGATGCCATGCTGGCGTCGGAGCGAACCGGCCGCCGCACGGCGTCTTCCGATAAAACTTAACCCTCAAGTCCTTCTTCTTATGATGACCACGACTACTGAAAAAAAGATCAGCACCGCCCTTGATCGTCCGCTTATTCCGGACCGCACCGAAGACACCGCTTCGTTTCTCCGCAAGCCCACCGAACGTAAACGAATCCTGGTCGGTTTTGACCTGGGCACGAATGCATCCTGCGTCCTCGCTGGCGCGGCTGATGCAAAAGACGTGGCGGTGAGCAAAATTATTCCAACCGTGGTGGGCTATGCCCGCGAAGGTTTGGTGGATGGTATTATCGCCAACAATGCGACCGTGTTGATCGGGGAGGAAGCTCTCACTCATCGACTCCAGCTCAAGACGGTGGCCCCGCTCGAGAGCGGCATTATCGCCCACGCCGGCGCGGCGAAGGATTTTCTCGAGCGCGTGCGCTCCGTGATTGACCCGAGCGGCTTGGCGGAAATTCGCGCGGTGGTCGGAGTTCCGGCCAACGCCTCAGATCAGGCGCGGGAAGATATCCGCGTTTGCGGCGCGGGGGTGTTTGATCGCGTGCTGCTGATTCCCGAACCATTTCTGGCGGCCGTGGGCTTTCGTGATGAGAGCCGGCTCGGCCAGTCCGGTTACGTGGACCCGGTCAACAACTCGCTCTTCATCGATATCGGCGGTGGAACGAGCGACCTCTGTCTTATCCAAGGCTATTTCCCGACCGCGGACGATCAGATCAGTCTGCCGTTTGCCGGCGATGCGATCGATCAGCTCATCGAGGACGAGTTACGCCGGACCTACCCGAACAACGGGTTGTCGCGCGCAACCATCCGGCAGATCAAGGAGCAGCATTCCTATGTCGGACCGATCCGCAAACCGATCGAAGTGAAAGTGTTGATCGGCGGCAAGAGCCACACCCTGGACTTGGGCGAGGTCATTGGCCGGGCTTGCAATCAGCTGATGGCAAAAGTCTATCCAGCGCTCACCACCTTGATCGCGCGCGCGTCGTCCGATTCGGTCGCGCAACTTCTGCAAAACATCGTGGTCACGGGCGGTGGCAGTTGCATTCGCGGTTTTGACACTGTGCTGCAGCAAAAACTCGCCGCCGACGGTTTCGAAGGACCGAAAGTCCGGCTCGCGGGGCAGGATTATAAGCGCTTCGTCGCGATCGGCGCGCTCAAGGCCGCCCGGTCTGCCCGCGAAGATCAGTGGCAGCATTTGCTCTCCTGATCAGCCCGGGAAATTTTTTGGTACCAGCGCCTCCGGTGAGAACCGGAGGCGCTTTTTCTTCATCTCTTCAGGCGCGGGCAAAAAGCCGACTGCAAAATAGGTGTAAAACGTCCCGCGATACGCTTGCGCCCAGCTCTCCACTCATTGTGGCCTCATCTTTCCCCGAAATGTACCGATAAATCCTGATCATGATCAGTAGTGATTACACCCAAGAGATTGGCATGTCGGCGGGGAAACGTTCCGTGGCCAAGCCTTACGCCTTCGCAATCCTGGTTTTGATCGCGCTGGCCGCTGGCCTCGTCGTCAAACAGGTTCACGCGCAGAAGACCGCTGAGGTGGAAACAGACAACGCCGCGGCTTCCGCTGAAGTGAGCAGCCGTTGAAACGGAGCTCAGGGGCCGGCCCTGGGGGCGCTTCTACCAGCGGGGCAAACACGCGCTGGGATTGCCGGCTCAAACGCCGGAGTTGTGCGGGAAGGAAGGCGGGCGTGATGAGCCTTTCGGAAGAGTGCTTCAGCTTGCCACTGACGGGCGTGATGCACAAAACCACTCACCCGCAGCTGACATGGCCACTCTCACTTTGGCGAATACCCTCCTTGAAGAACCGGATGCGTTAATTGCGCTAGTCCGGGTCGGTGGGGGTGTCGGCGCGTAACGCCGGTTCTAATCCGAGACCATGCAAATCCCAGGCCTGAGATCAGACCGTGAAACCGTGGGAGGCTTGGTGTTCTTCGGACGCATGTTGGACAAAATTCGCCTCCACGCCAAAGAACAGCTTCCGACCGACTATAATCGCGGGCATGGATTCGACGGACGGCTGTGTCGCTTCCTTCACATTGACTACGCTTCACTCGTCGAGAAGGCGCTCGAAGAGAAAGAAGATCAAAAGGTTCTCGAGTGGTGCTACTCAAACGGACGTCGACCGACTGAAGAAGAGATATTTGTTTTCAATGCGTTTCTCTCGAAGCGCGGCTGGCAAGATGACGTGTCGGCGTGGGTCGAGGAACAGAAAAAGAAAATGGGCTTGTCCCATCGAGAGGACATTCAAACAGCTTTTGACGTGCACGACGCCGATGAAAATAGAAGGTAAGCGACCGAATTTGACGAAAGAAAGAAACCTGCGGGACGTGACCCGAATCGCATCTGCCTCTCCGCCCACCAGCTTCCGTAGTTCAAAAGGGTCCACTCCACGTTTGCGCGGGAGAAGGCCGTTTCGGGTAGCTGCAGGGCGCATCCCGGTTTTTGGTATTGGCTGTTTCGCCCCGGCATCAACCGAAACCGGGTGCGACCCAGCGGGGGCTGATTCCATTAATGCTGTTGCGGGAGAGAGAGGGGATTGATAGCCACCGACCGTGCTCCATCGACTGCCCAAGCCCGGCTCAGGATCCAGTGACCGGCAACATTCCCGGATGCTGGCCATCCTGACCTTTGTCCCGGCAAAGCGTCGGACGAGTGTCGCGATCATCATCCTATCCGTCGTGTGGATTGGAGTGATTGATTATTTCACCGGCCCGTGGGTTTCACTGCTGGTTTTTTATTTGGCCCCGATCTCCCTGGCGGCAGCATGGCTGGGTTTGTCTGCAGCGTTGGTTACGGCCGTGGGTTCCGTCGGCGTACGATTGTGGGGCGACTATGACCTGGGAGCGCCCTATGCGCATCATCCCACGGTCGTCTGGAACTCGGTTATTGTTTTGTCCACCTACATGTTTGTGGCCTTCGTCCTGCGCCGGCTCATTTTGTTGCAGCGAGAACTTGAGGCTCGCGTCAGAGCCCGGACGGCGGCGCTGGCCCAGGAGGTTTCGGTCCGGGAGCAATTGCAACGTGAGTTGATCGAAATCAGTGAGCGCGAGCGCCGGACCATTGGCAACGATCTGCACGATGGCTTGGGCCAGCATCTCACTGCCATGGCTTACGCAGCGCAAATTCTCAGCCAGCAGCTGGCGGGACGCGCGGACGATTCCGCTCAAGCGGCCCGGGCGATCGTGCGACTGGCGGAGGAGGGGATCCTTCAATCACGACAATTGGCCCGCGGTCTTCTGCTCACGGCCATCGAGCCCGAGGATCTGGCCCGGGAGATGGAGGAACTTGCCGCCACCGTGCAGCGCCAAAATCGGGTCCATTGTGTTTTCGAACTGCGTGGTGATACCTTGGCGAAGGATAGCAATACGGCGTCCAATCTTTTCCGCATTGCGGAGGAAGCGGTGCGTAATTCGGTGCGTCATGCTCGTCCGACTGAACTGCGTCTGAGCCTCATCACCGACAATGACGGCATGATTCTCGACATTCAGGATAACGGGCCGGGGCTTCCCGCAGATATCGAACCGAAACCTGGGGTCGGGCTGCGGGTCATGGCGCATCGGGCCAAATTGATTGGAGGAGAATTATCCGTGGAATCGTCGAAGGAGCGGGGTACCCGGATTTATTGCCGCGTGCCGCTCGGGCAGCCTTCCGCTTCCGTCGTTTTAATATGAGCGATCAACGGAAACGGATTTTTATTGTGGATGACCACACCCTGGTGCGCGAGTGGCTGGCTAATCTTTTGCACCAGGAGGCGGACTTCGAGGTGTGCGGCCAAGCCGAGGCCGCCCCCGCCGCCCTCGCCGGCATGATCGGGGCAAAACCAGCCATCGCCATTGTGGACCTCTCGCTTCATGGCGGCTCCGGTCTCGATTTGATCAAGGATTTGCGTGAGACCTGCCCGGCCACCCTGATCGTGGTACTCTCGATGCATGAGGAAATCTATTTTGTCGAACGAGCCTTCCGCGCCGGAGCCCGGGGCTATGTGACAAAACGCGATTCGACCAATAGCATCGTAACGGCTATCCGTACGGTGCTGGCTGGCCAGGTGTACGCCCGATCAGACATCCTCGCCCGGCTCGCAGAGCGAATGGTCGGCCAGGCGGTCACCAACCCCGCCGGCTCGGTAGAGTTGCTGAGTGATCGGGAGCTGGAAGTATTCCGCCGCTTGGGGGAGGGGCAGGGCACCCGAAAAATTGCGACCGAGATGGGACTGAGTATGAAAACGGTACAGGCTTACAGCGCCCGCATTAAGGAAAAATTTGGCCTGACCAATGCCAGCGAATTGATGCGCGAAGCAGTGCGCTGGGTCGAAGGCAGACAAACGACGTGAGCGGCCCGGTGATTTTTTCCCCATTTTTGTAGGGCTTTATCCTACAGGCAAAAACGGTCCGGTCGTCTATCATTCGCAGAGTGACTAAGGCATTGTCCTCGACGCCGTCCCCCCGCCGGCCTTCCGATCCGGAAGGCATTATTCCGGATCATTCTCCAACCCCCCACGCTCCTTGCACACGTGCCCTTCCTGCCGACCCCCGCGCTGACTCAATTTCCCACCGAAAACAATCACCCCCCGCGTATTCTTCACGTCGTCTTTTCATCCCGCATTGCAGGATCGGAGAGGTATTGTGTGGATTTGGCTAATCGCCAGGCCGCCCTTGGTTATGATGTTCACGTGGTTGGCATGCGAACTTCGCCTTTGGCGGGGGCGCTTTCACCGCGGGTGCGCTTCCATGGATTTCACCGGCTTTTCCGGACGTTTTCCCTGCGACGTTTGGTGGCCCGGCTGGAACCCGACATTTGCCACGGGCATCTGAGTGCCGCTTGCAAAGCTCTCGGCCGGGTTCGCGGTCCTCACCAATCCGTGGCCACGCTTCACGTGGGTTATAAACCGCACCAGCACTCCCGACTGCATGGACTCATCTGCGTTAATCGTGCGCAAGCGGGACGTCTGGTGGGTTATCAGGGCCGGACGCGCATAATTTCAAACTGGTTGCCGGAAGCGCGTGATGAGGCCGCGCCCGGAATTCGGGAAGAGCTCGGGCTCGATAAAAAGGTATTCCTGATTGGAGCGGTGGGCCGCTTGCATAAAAGCAAGGGGATGGACGTGCTGGTTTCCGCCTTTCGGGCGGCGGCGCCTGCTCATGCGGCGCTCGTTATTCTCGGTGATGGCCCGCAGCGGGCCGAGCTTGAGCGCCTTTGCGAAGGCGATCCGCGAATCCATCTGGCGGGCTACCGGCCCATCGTGCAGGGCTGCCTGCAAGATTTTGATCTTTTTGTCTCTCCCTCGAGGGAGGAAAGTTTTGGGCTGGCGATCCTGGAGGCAATGAGCGCTGGCGTGCCGATCATCGCGACCGCGGCCGAGGGACCAGCCGAGTTTCTGCAAAACCAGCCGGTTGAACTGATCCCTCCGGCATCGGTCGAGGCCATGTCCGTCGCTCTGGCGGCAGCGGGCGAACAGTTCCGCGCCGGCCGGCTGCCGCGTCTTGCCTATAACCTGAGTCTCTACGAACCTGCCGACCGCGTCGCTGATGTGATGAATTTTTATGAACAGATTTTGGAGTCCAGGCGGGAGAGCCGGGTCAGGCCTTGGGTCCGGGTCGCGGTCGGGACCTAATGATTCCTCCGGCGAGCGATTTTTGGCAGGTCGGTCTGGTGCCGGTACCGATTGGGTCGTTACTCGAGCCGGCGGTGCTGCGGGCTTTTCGCGATCGAACGGTGTGGCTGCCCGATCCCGGATCGTGGCGTTACCTGGCTGATCCGTTCGGCATCCAGCGGGGCGACACCACCCACGTCTTTGTCGAAGCATTCGACTACCGCACAAAGCACGCGGTCATCGAGCACCATGAGTTCGGCGCAGGTCTCGCGTGGCGCAACAAGTCCGTCGTGCTGGCCCGGCCGTTTCATCTTTCTTATCCTTACATGGTGGAGGACGGCGGAGAGATTTTTATGATCCCGGAAAGTCATCGCGCGGGCGAAATCGCCCTGTACCGCGCCAAGGACTTTCCGCGGCAGTGGATTCGTGAAACCGTTTTGCTGCCTGGCGTACCCGGAGCCGAGGCTTCGTTGCTCAAACATGAGGGACGTTGGTGGATGTTCTTTACGATCGTAGGAGCGAAAGCCCGGGACCAGCGCGAGCTCCACGTCGCCCACGCCGAGTCCTTGATGGGGCCCTGGCGGTTGCATCCGCAAAATCCCATTATCGACAACCGAGCCGGCGGGCGTCCCGGCGGCACGCCTTTCATCGGGCCAGATGGCCGCGTGACACTCCCCGTCCAGGACTGTAGCCGGACTTATGGCGGTGCCATCCGCTTCGTCCGGTTCACCGCGCTCTCGCCCGACCGGATCTCCTTTGAACACGGCAGTGCGCAACTCACCGGCGATATGATTTCATCCTCCCATCAGGAGGGTTGCCATACCCTGGCCCAATGCGGAAACCTGACGCTGATTGACACCAAGCGAATTGAGCGATCATGGGGACGCTACGCGATTAATCTGCGGCGGGGCATTGCCCGATTGGGTCGCAAGGCCTTCGATGGCCCGGCATAAAAAAGCCGGCGGAATATCGCCGGCCTCAAATGACGTCGCTTAACCGCTCAAATTGACTCCAGCAGTTTGTACAATCGCGCGACCATCGGTGTGGCATCCTCGAGCATGCCGGCCGAGATGAGCGCATGCTGCCTTGAGCAGGTCGTTGTGCTACTGAATGTGCCAAGCACGACCACGAGCATTGCCGTCGCTGTGCCGAATCTTGTCGTCGCTGTGCTGAATCTTGCCGTCAAATGTCGATGGCACATTAGTAATAAATTACTAATC
>JANYDX010000071.1 GCA_025363395.1 Verrucomicrobiota bacterium | reverse complement strand
CATCAATAAACAACACCGTGGACGCCTCCGGCCGGCGCCGGGCTGCCAGCAGGATTTCACGCAGCTCGGCGACATTCGACATCACGGCATTCACACGTACGAAGCGGCTCTTCGTTTCGCGCGCGATGACCTCCGCCAGACTCGTTTTGCCACAACCCGGCGGGCCATAAAACAGCAGACTGCCGAAACGGTTGCTGGCGATCAGCTGCGGCAGCAGGCTGCCGGGTTTGAGGATGTGCCGCTGTCCGGCGATTTCATCCAGCCGGCGCGGACGCATCCGGGCCGCGAGCGGCTGGTGGGCAGCCGGTTTGTCAGACAGCACCGTGGTATGACGCGGAGCCTCCTCGGCGAAAAGTGAATCAGTGTCGTCTGCAGAGCGGGCCATTCAGATTCACAGTGCGACGAATAGGCGGAGAAACAAGTTTGAAGGCGGAGGGGAAAGCTGTTCGCCTGCCCGCATGAAAACGCCTGGGCCAGGGCGCGCTCCCACTCATGCCCTCGCCCGCCACGCATCTTCGCGCGCCCTTGTTGTGGCTGCTTTTTCCATTCATGGCAGGACTCACTGCCGCCCGACTCTGGCCGGCATCGAGGGGTAGCTTGTTACCGCTGGCTCTGATCGCGGCTGTTCTGAGCGCTCTGGCAATCTGGCTGGCCGGTCGCACCCGGCGTCCCGGCCAAGCCGTCTGGGCGCTCTGTCTGGGTGCAGCCGTTTCGCTCGGGGGGTTTGTACTGCTGCATTTCCGCGAGCCCCAATTACATCAGTGGGAAACCTCGCCACCCCGCGAGATCACCCTGACCCTCCGCGTGGATCAACTCTATCCCGGCGCGCCGCAGTCGCGCAGTATCAGCGGCGTGGGGAAAATCGTGGCCACCGGCGAAAACGACCGCGACCTGATCGGCCGCCGCGTCTATTTTTCCGCCCTGCGCAAGATCAGCGTGCCCCCCCAGCGTTCGGGCCGCTACCTGATGCGCGGCATCCTCGAACCCCTGCCCCGTGAGCCGGCCGAGGCGAGTTTCAACGACTTCCTCGAAAACCTTGGCATCCGCCAGAAGCTCACGCGCGTCCGGATCATCAGTGAAACCGCCCCGCCCGGCTGGTTTCGGCAGTGGTGCAACCGCACGGAAACCCGGTTGGAAAAGATCCTGGCGCACGGTCTGGCACGCCACCCCGAGGTGAGTTCACTTTATCTCGCGATGCTGCTGGGTGAAAAGGCCGTGCTCTCACCGGACCAGCAAAACGCCTTCATGCGCAGCGGGACATTTCATATTTTTTCCATCAGCGGGCTGCACGTCGGCGTCATCGCCATAGCACTGCACAGCGTCCTGCGGCTGCTGCAGGTGCCGCGGCGGACGACCGTAGGACTGAGCCTGGCGATCCTCTGGCTTTATCTGGAGGTGACCGGAATCAATTCCCCCGCCGTGCGCTCGTTTCTGATGATTGCCTTTCTGCTCGGATCACAGGTGTTTCGTTTGCCGGGCAACGCGCTCGCGGCGCTAGCGGCCGCGGCACTGTTGACCCTGCTGCTGGATCCGATGCAATTGTTCAGCGCCGGGTTTCAAATGTCTTATACGATCGTAACGGCGCTCGTCATCATGGGCGTGCCTCTGACCGAAAAAATCCTGGCGCACTGGCATCCCTTTTCCGCCCTGCCACAGGTAAACTGGCGCTGGTATCACCGTCGGATCAATTGGTGCGGACGCTGGTTGCTCAGTGCGTGTACCGCGGGCTGGGTGGCGTTTCTCGCCAGCGTCCCGTCGGGCATCGGCTATTTCCAACTCTTCTCACCGGGCTCTTTGATTGCGAATCTCGTGATCATTCCGCTGTCGTCGCTGGCGATCATCGGCGGGGCGTTGGCGCTGCTCACGGGACTGGCCGGCGTGCTCTCGCTCAGCGCGTTGTTCAACTCCTCGGCTGCTGTCACCATCATCATCATGGACTGGCTCGCGCAACACGGCACGCGTTTGCCCGGCGTCTACTTTGCGGCCCACTTCACCCGGAGTTGGCTGGCTCCAGTTTCGGTGATGGCGATGACCGGCCTCATGCTCGCCGGTTTGGGCGGCCGCTGGTCGCGCCGTTACGGCGGTTACTGGCCGCCCGTGGGGCTATTGGCGCTCATCCTGATTTTCGGCGTGAAGTGGGGCTAAACTCAGAAGCAGCGTAAAGCCGGGGGTAGGGCGGACTATCCTTAGTCTGCCGGGTTTGTGAGGCCTGCGTTCACCGCTCCGGCGATTTAAGGATAAAGCGCCCTACCTTTTTAGACGCCCTCTCAGTAATTTTTCTGTGTATTCTGTGTCTTCCGTGGTTACTCTTCCGGAATGAAAAGCGCCTACGAACTCGCCATGGAACGCCTGGCCAAGGCCGAACCGGCCGAACAACCGCTGTCCGCCGCCCAGAAAGCGCGCCTCGGGGAAATTGACCGCGTGTACAAAGGCAAGACCGCCGAGCGCGAAATCTTCCTGAAGCAACAACTCAACACCGCCCTGGCTGATCAAAAATTTGATGAGGCCGACAAGATTCGAAAACAAATGGCAGGAGAAAAAGTCCGCCTCGAAGAGGAACGCGACGAGGAGAAGGAACGCGTGCGCCGGGCGAAGTAGAACGGTAGGGCGCGGACTCCGCTGCCCGCCGTTGCATGTCCCGCGGGCCGGCGCGGAG
>JANYDX010000011.1 GCA_025363395.1 Verrucomicrobiota bacterium | reverse complement strand
CGAAGTGGCCTTGAACAACCGGACCGGCGGCGGCGCCATCGCCAGCCTGCGCCATCCCCTCGATCGGAAGAACATGTGATCGCCGGACAACCCGGAAGCGCACGCCACTTTCTCCACGTGTGATGCGTTCTGATTTGGTTTGTCATCCTGCAGGAAGTGAAGGATCCACGGCGACGATCATGATCTTGCCTGCGAGTGCATCGATATAAGACCACCTGCGCCGTCGACCAACGCCGCTCTAATTTAACGCGATGAATTCATCCAAATTAGCTTTCCTCGGGGCGGGTAATCTCGCCTCCGCCATTATTCGGGGATTACTCGAGAAAAAAATTTATCTCCCGCTGGAGATCGCCTGCACAAGCAAGACCAACCTCACCGCAAGAAAGCTGGCGGAGGAGACGGGTATTGTTTTCGAGCCGGATCTGCCCCTGCTGCTCGATCCCGCCGATATTGTCGTCGTGGCCTTCAAGCCCCAGTCGCTCGCTTCCGCTGATCCGCGCCTGGCCGAATTTACCCGGGACAAACTCGTGGTCTCACTGCTCGCCGGCAAAAGCCTCGCGACCCTCGCCCGCACTTTTCCCCACGCCCGCAATCTCGTTCGCACCATGCCCAACACGCCCGCCGCCATCGGAGCCGGCGTGACGAGTTATACCACCCAGGCCCCGCTCAGGCACGGCGATCGTTCCGCTTTGGAACTCATGCTCGCCGCCTTGGGCACGCACCTCGAGGTGGATGAATCGCAACTCGACGCCCTGACCGCCTTGGGCGGCAGCGGCCCGGCTTTCCTTTTTGAGTATGTCGCGGCGATGCGCGAGGCCGGCATTGCCGCCGGCCTGGCGCCCGAAGTCGCGGCCAAGGTCGCCCTTGAAACCACCCTCGGCGCCGCCCGCCTCCTCGCGCGCACCGGGGAACCGCCCGAGGCCTTGCGCGATAAAGTCACCTCGCCCAACGGCACCACGTTTGCCGGCCTGCAGGTGCTGGCTTCCCGCCAGTTCCGCGAGACGATCAAGGAAACGATTCTCACCGCCGCCCGCCGCGCCGGTGAACTGTCGAAGGATTAGGAAGTTTTCATTAAAACTGTAGCCGGAGGTCGGTGTAGGGCCTCTGCTTGCGGAGGCCTGGTCAGGGAACCTGTGTCGCGGCGTGGGCGTTTAGGCCGGCGCAAGCACCGGCCCTACATCCGGAATCAGCGGCCAAGGTTTTATTTTGAATGCGCTAGCCGCAGCGAAGCGGTTTGAGATCGAGCGCGCTGAACTGATAATACCCGGGCGGGGGCGCCCGGGCTCCTGTAGCCGACAACGCTCTTCTGGAGCCAGCGCGCCCTCGCGGTGGATTCTTTTCCGGCCCGCGCTGTGGGATTGGGCGTTCAAGCGGCTTGCGGTCGGGCCGCTCCCCCCCATGCTGTGGAAATGGAATTCGGCTGGTGGCAAAAAGACGCAGAAGGAAAGAAACACCAAGTTTGTGTTGATGTGTTCGGCAAGACGATCACCTGGACCCAAAAATACGGACACAACTCCTCGTGGGAACCCTATGGGCCGCTCACCGACGCCGACTGGGATAAATTGATCGACGAAGCGAAGCGCCGCGTACCCCGCCGCTTGTTTACCCAAAAGCAGTTTGAGTTCATCCTGAGCCAGCGCCCGCAACCTTGAGCTGACCCTCCCGCCGGCTCGCCCGCGCTCCAATTTCTAAATCTGGAGCCGCAGCGACCTCGCGGCGGTTTTCACAACATCGCCCGCGCCCTCGGCCAGATATATAAAAACGCGGGCGCCAGCTCCTGGGGTCTCTCCGCCATCCAGCGGTCAATCGCCGCCGGCGAAAACCAGTCGCCGCATTCGATTTCCTCCGCCTGCAGCGTGAAAGGCCCCTCGTCCCGCACGCGGTAGACCCAGACAAATTCCTGCCCGGTCTCCGCCCGCGCCTCGATTTTAAATAGCGGCTGCGGTGGCCGCTGCGGCCGGCAGCCGAGCTCCTCCTCCAATTCGCGCAGCGCCGTGCCATCATAGTCCTCACCAGCCCCCACATGGCCTGCCGCCGACGAGTCCCAGATCCCGGGGAACAGATCCTTCGTCATCGAGCGTTTTTGCAAAAACACCTGCCCAGCCGCGTTTATCACGAGGAGATGCACGGCCCGGTGCCGCCAGCCGCGCGCGTGCACCTCACGCCGCAGAGCCTGGCCCGTCACCAAGTCCTGTTCGTCGACCACGTCAAAAAGCTCAGCAAGGTTCTGTGTCACGCCTTGGTTCTGTCATCCATTAGGATTTTCGCACGAGCTTATTTTTCCTTTCCGCCAGCGCAGGAAGTCCCACAGTAGGCCCTCTCGTCCCCAGCGCGCCGCGCGCCCCAAGTTGGAAAACAATCATACCCCATGAAATCATCCATTCCGTCCAGCGACTCCCCGGCCAGTCCCGCGCCTTTCAACGTCTCCCGCCGCACCTTTCTCAAACGTTGCACGATGATCGCCGCGGTCACCGGATTGCCGTTGTGGTTTGTCGAGCGACAGCAACTCGCCGCCGCGGAAGTAAAACCGGTCACGGCCCCCAATGACCGTCCGGGAGTCGCCCTCATCGGCTGCGGTGGCCAGGGTAAAAACGACGCCATGAACGCCGTTAACTTCGGTGACATTGTCGCCGTCTGCGATGTGGACGAGTCGCATGCCGCCGCCGCCGCGAAACAATTCACCGTCGAGGGCCGCGTCCCCGCAATTTACTCGGACTACCGCCGCGTGCTGGAACGCAAAGACGTTCACATTATCATCAACGCCACTCCCGATCACTGGCATACCCTAATTAACTACGCCGCCGCCCGGGCGCACAAGGATATCTACGGTGAAAAACCGCTGACCCTCACCATCGATGAAGGCCGGCATGTCATCAAGGCCGTGCGGGACAACGGGGTGGTGTTGCAAACCGGCACGCAACAACGCAGCTCGAAATTTTTTCGCATGGCCTGCGAGCTGATCCGCAACGGCCGTCTCGGCCAGCTCACGGAAGCGAATGTCTGGCTGCCCGCCGGACTGCGCGATGGTCCGTTCGCCTCCTCGCCGGTGCCCGAAGGCTTGAACTGGGATTTCTGGCTCGGTCAGGCCCCCCAGGTCGATTACGTGAAACAACGCTGCCACGCGAATTTCCGTTTTTGGTACGACTATTCCGGCGGCACCATGACCGACTGGGGGGCCCACCATAACGACATCGCCTACTGGGCAATCGGGCTCATCGCTCCCACGAAAGTGGAGGCCGAGGCACTCTCCCAGCCCGTCGCGGGTGGCTACACCGCGTTTGCCGACTATGCGGTGAAATAC
>JANYDX010000493.1 GCA_025363395.1 Verrucomicrobiota bacterium | reverse complement strand
CTGGCCACGGCCGAGCAGGAAGGCATCAAGGTCAATGTCGCCATCATCAACAACGCCTTCCTCGGCATGGTGCGTCAGTGGCAGGAGTTTTTCTACGACAAACGCTACGCTGCGACTCCGATGACGGGTCCGGACTTTGTGAAACTTGCGGAGGCTTACCGCCTCAAGGGCCTCCGTTGCGACAAGCGCTCGGACGTGAAAGCCACCGTCGAGAACACCTTCGCCGACAAGCGCACGGTCGTCATCGATTTCGTCGTGGAGAAGGAGGACACCGTGTTCCCCATGGTGCCCGCTGGCGCCGCGCTCGACCAAATGATCCGCCGTCCCAAGCAGGACGTCATGCTTGAATCCGGGTCCGACAAGGACTGGGAAATGCCGGTCGCTCCGGCAAAGACCGTGACCAACGGTCACGCCAAACCGGCCCAGCCCGCCGCCGCAAAAAAGCCGACCCGGGTCGTTGCGCCCAAGGCCGCGAAATCCATCCGTCGTCGCTAACCATCCTTTCCTCCCATGGCTAAACATACGCTCATCGCTTACGTGGAAGATGTGCCCGGCGTGCTCAACCGCGTCGCCTCACTCTTCCGCCGGCGCAACTTCAACATCGACTCGCTCACGGTCGGCCGCACGGAACAGCCGGGCGTTTCCCGGCTCACGGTTGTCGTCGACGCCACCGAAGCCGGCGCCCGCATTGTCGAGGCCAACCTCTACAAGCTCGTCAACGTGCTCCGGGTCGACGATCTCACCCATAAGTCCGCGCTCATGCGCGAACTCGCGCTCGTCAAGGTCAAGGTGACCCCGCAGACCCGCAGCGAGGTGTTGCAACTCGTCGAGGTGTTTCGCGCCCGCGTGGTCGACGTTGACGAACAGATCGTCGTCATCGAAGTCACCGGCACGCCGGAGAAGATCGGCAAGTTCGAGCTCGTGCTCCGGAATTATGGCATCGTCGAAGTCGTCCGCACTGGCGCCGTTGCCATGTCGCGCGGCAGCGAGTTGATCTCCACCGTTCCTCCTTCGGTGCGGACTGATGCCGGTCACGAGCATCACGACTCCGGTATTTCCATGTCCGTCTGATTTTCACCCACCTCCCAACTCAATCTCATCCCCTTTTATACCATGGCTAAAATCTACTACGACAAACACGCGAACCTCGCGCTCATTCGCGACAAGAACGTCGCCATCATCGGCTACGGCTCCCAGGGCCACGCCCATGCGCTCAATCTCAAGGAGAGCGGCGTGACGGTCCGCGTCGGTCTCGCGCCCAAGAGCAAGTCGGCCGCCAAGGCCAAGAAAGCCGGCCTCACGGTTGGTTCGGTGGAAGACGTGTCTGCGTGGGCCGACGTCATCATGATCCTCGTTCCTGACCATGTTCAGGCCCGCCTTTACCGCGAGTCCATCGCGCCGCACCTCACCGCGGGCAAGATGCTCATGTTCGCCCATGGCTTCAACATCCGCTTTGGTGGCATCGTTCCACCGAAGAACGTCGACGTTGCCATGATCGCCCCCAAGTCGCCCGGCCACCGGGTCCGCGAGGTTTTCCAGGAAGGCGGCGGCGTCCCCGGCCTCATCGCGATCTATCAGAATGCCACCGGCAAGGCCAAGAAGCTCGCGCTCTCCTACGGCCGCGGCATCGGCTGCACCCGCGCCGGCGTGCTCGAGACCACCTTCAAGGAAGAGACCGAGACCGACTTGTTCGGCGAGCAGGCCGTGCTTTGCGGCGGCTGCGCCGAGCTCGTGAAGGCCGGCTTCAAGACCCTCGTCGATGCGGGCTACCAGCCCGAGATCGCCTACTTCGAGTGCATGCATGAAGTGAAGCTGATCGTCGACCTGATGTACCAGGGCGGCCTGAGCTACATGCGTTATTCGATCTCCAACACTGCGGAGTTCGGCGACTACCACACCGGTCCCAAGATCATCACCAAGGCCACCCGCAAGGCGATGGAGAAGGCGCTCAAGGAGATCCAGAACGGCAAGTTTGCCAAGACCTTCCGCGCCGAATGCGCCAAGGGCAAGCCGAACATGAACAAGATTCGCAAGACCGAG
>JANYDX010000482.1 GCA_025363395.1 Verrucomicrobiota bacterium | reverse complement strand
ACCTATGGTACCGACTATCGCAAACGGGAGAATGCCGCCGCCTTTAACAAGCTGGCGTTCGAGGCGCGACGAAATCTCGGGCTGATTTGAAGTCGCAATTGCGACTTCAAATTTCCCGTCTCGTCTTTTGAAAGCTGAAAGCAGAAGTCGTCT
Organism: Verrucomicrobiota bacterium; assembly: GCA_025363395.1. Taxonomy (GTDB): domain Bacteria; phylum Verrucomicrobiota; class Verrucomicrobiia; order Opitutales; family Opitutaceae; genus Lacunisphaera. The sequence continues at coordinate 3,275 of JANYDX010000482.1, read as the reverse complement.
GGAAATTTCTACAACTCAGCGCCGATTCCTGAATCATCCCTGCACTGTTGTCGGGCGCCACAGGATGATGGGTTGCGAACCGCGCTCCTTTCGCAACCTTGAGGTCATGCGTACGATTTCCCGGGCCGTCTTTGGTCTGTTGTTGGTGAACATCGCGGTTTTTGCTGCGGGCTTTTTGCTGCCTGACTGGCGTGAGCAAATCATCACGACCGGCGAGCTCTGGTTTCCGACGAACGAAAATTTTGCCCTGTGGCAGGTCGTTTCGTATATGTTTCTGCACGCGGATTTCAGCCACATTTTCTTCAACATGTACGCACTCGTTTCCTTTGGTACCGTCTTGGAGCGGGAATGGGGTGCGGAGCGCTTCCTCGTCTTTTATTTTCTGTGCGGCATCGGCGCCGGGTTGGTCCAGCTGGGCGTCAACTGGTACGAATTCGCCCGGCTGCACGGGCATCTCTTGGCCGCGGGGATGACGCCCGACACGATCAATGCGATGCTGGCGTCAGGCGGCGAGAAATTGCCGGCAAATCCAGCGCTGCAGAGCGTGGCCGTCGATCTCTTTCGCATCTACCTCGCTCCCACGCTCGGCGCGTCGGGCGCGATTTACGGGCTCCTGGTTGCGTTTGGCTTCCTTCATCCCAACGCGAAGCTCTCCCTGATGTTCATTCCCGTGCCCATCGCCGCCAAGTTCTTTATCCCCGGCGTGCTGCTCCTCGACCTATTTTCCGGGCTCACGGGCTTCTCCCTTTTCGGCGCAGGCGTCGCCCACTTTGCGCACGTCGGCGGCGCGGTGATCGGCTTCCTCCTGATGCTCCTCTGGCGCTACCGCGGTCGCGTTCCCGCTTCCATCACCGCGCGCCCTGCAGCCTGAGCGTTTTTTTGGTTCAGCCGTGACGAGAACGTCCGAACAGGAATTCGAGTGCGTCGGTCCGGTGCAGTCGCAGCGAAAAGCGCGCTGGATCTCCATCGGCCTTCACGCCATAGAATAGACCTAGCCCCCCAAAACCATGCCGCACACCGAGAGCCCATCACCGGAATCATTTCGTGGCTCGCAGCACGACGAGTCCACGACAAAATCCTTTCACGAAACGCGGCGGAAATTAATCAAGGGCGGGCTCGCCACCGCGCTACTAGGGCCGGCGATGGCATCTCTTGCGAGAGCCTCTGAACCGACCGCGGTTTCGCCCCGGGATGAAACCCAGAAATGGCGGCAGGGACCGGAAGGACAGCGCCAGGCCGATCAGGGCGACGGCACTTTTCTCAATCCCATCCTTTCCGGCGATCATCCCGATCCGACAATCCTGAAGGACGGCGGCGATTACTACATGACTTTCTCGTCGTTCAATTCCTTTCCCGGCATCGTCATTTGGCATTCGCGCGACCTGGTGAATTGGCGGCCGGTCGGACCGGCGCTGCGCAAGAACATCGGGACGGTGTGGGCGCTCGATCTTTGCAAACACGGGAACCAGTATTACATTTATATTCCCGCGAATCCACCGGGGAAGCCGTGGGCGATCTTCGTCATCCGGGCTGACAGGATCGAGGGCCCGTGGAGCGATCCGATCGACCTCGGGATCGAGGGCTGCATTGATCCAGGCCACGTCGTGGGCGAAGACGGGAAGCGTTTCCTTTTCGTGAATGGCATCCGCAAGATCCGGCTCACCGATGATGGCCTGGCGACGGACGGAAAATTGGAACCGGCCTACGCTCCGTGGCGCTATCCGGAGGATTGGGTGACGGAAAATTTCGCGCCGGAAGGCCCCAAGCTCCTTCGTCGCGGGCAGTGGTTTTACCTCATCACAGCGGTGGGAGGCACCGCGGGCCCGGCCACCGGGCATATGGTCATCGCGGCTCGTTCCCGGTCGATCCATGGGCCGTGGGAACATTGTCCGCGCAATCCGCTGGTCCGGACGCTTTCTGCCAACGAGCCTTGGTGGTCGCGTGGGCATGCGACTTTGGTGGAGGGCCCGGCCGGTGACTGGTGGATGGTCTATCATGGGTATGAAAACGGCTTTCGCACCTTGGGCCGACAGACGCTCCTGGAGCCGATCGAGTGGACCGACGATGGTTGGTTCCGGGCTAAGGGCGGCGATCTCGGTCGTCCGCTGTCCGTGCCGAAAGGCGGCGCCGCGGTCCGGCACGGGCTCGCGCTCTCCGACGATTTCTCGAGCAACAAATTCGGGGTGCAGTGGGCGTTTCACGATCCGGGTTCCGATGAGATGGATCGGGTGCGTTACGGTGAGAACTCGCTCGAACTGCAAGGCGCGGGGAGTTCGCCGTCGAACAGTTCTCCGCTGACCTGCCTCGCGGTGGATCGCGCGTATCAGGTGGAACTCACCATGGAGCTGATCGGCGCGGTCGAGGGCGTGTTCCTCCTCTATTACAACCCGAAGGCCTTTGTGGGACTCGGATTCACGGGTGAAAAAGCGAAGACCTACCAGTATGCGACCACGGAAGAGTGGGCGAGTGTTCCGCTGCAGGGGCGAAAGGTCCGGGCCCGGATCACCAACGATCGCAATGTCATCACCTACCACTATTCGCTGGATGACGGGGAAACCTGGAGGTGGCATCCCACGCGGATGGAGGTCGCAGGCATGAACCATAATGTCTTCGGAGGATTCCTCAGTCTGCGAGTGGGGATCTGTGCATTGGGCGCTGGGCGAATCCGTTTGAGCCGCTTCACCTACCAGGCCTTCGAGGGAACCGTCTGAGTCCAGACAGCAGACGAGAAAGCCGGGTGGGGTTCCCTGATTCGACGGACAGCGCGTGGCACAAAAAGGGGGCAAAATTTGTGGTTTGTGGGCCTCCCGGGGGGGTGGCTTGGTTACGCAGCGCACGCTCTGAGCGATTGTACAGGCTGGCGCCCGGCGCTGGTTCAGTCTAATCGTCGGGGCCTGCCCACGTTCATGGTCACCAAGCACCGCATCTTCATGACGCCCGTCGCGAACGTCTATCCTTACTACATTGCCAAGGCGGAGAAGAAGGGACGGACGAAGGCGGAAGTGGATGCCGTTATTTGTTGGCTCACGGGTTATACGCAACGGCAGTTGGCCCAGCAGCTGAAAAAACAGAAGGACTTCGAAACCTTCTTTGCGGCAGCGCCCAAAATGAATCCTTCGCGGAAATTGATCAAAGGCGTCGTCTGCGGCGTGCGCGTGGAGGATATCCAGGAACCGACGATGCGGGAAATCCGCTACCTCGACAAATTGGTCGACGAGTTGGCCAAGGGGAAGGCGCTGGAGAAGATCTTGAGGACCTGACCTGCGGGTTGCGGG
>JANYDX010000467.1 GCA_025363395.1 Verrucomicrobiota bacterium | reverse complement strand
CGAGCCACGCGATCACCGGGCCGCGCAAAACCGCGGCCCGGCGCCGGCTCACCAGCGCGCGCCCGGCGGGATGCGTTGCATACCCCAGGCGTTTCGCGACGCGCAGCACATTTTCCCTCGTGGCCGCGGCAATCCGCGGGTCTTCCCGCAGGGCTAGCGAAACCGTCGAGTAATGCACCCCCGCCGCTTTCGCGACGTCCTGCAGGGTGATGGGGGAGACGATCATGTGGTACGGGTGGAGCGGGGAGCGGCTCTTCCCGATAATTCAAATGAAAGCACAGGCAAGCTTTTGCGGTTCGTGGAGCGCGCCATTTCCATCCGTCCGCATGTCGCATTCCAGCGTTTACCCCGCGCTTTTGTCCCACCGCTTTCCCGCCGACTTCATTTGGGGTGTGGCCACCGCCGCACCCCAAATCGAAGGCGCCGCTTTTCTCGAGGGGAAGTCCGCCTCCACTTGGGATGCATTCTGTCGTATTCCCGGCAAAGTCCTGAATGGCGACACCCTCGACATCGCATGCGATCATTATCACCGCTACGAGGAGGATTTCGACCTGCTGGTGAAACTCGGCATCCGCCACTACCGCTTGTCGATCGCTTGGCCGCGCATCTGTCCCGATGGCAACCAGCGCGTGAACCAGGCTGGAATCGACTTCTATCACCGGATCTTCGACGCGCTCGCCCTTCGTGGCATCACTCCGTGGGTGACGCTTTATCATTGGGATCTACCGCAGTGCCTCGAGGAAATCGGCGGATGGCGCAACCGCGCCGTGGTCGACGCCTTCGCCCATTATGCCGACGCGGTCGTGCGGGCCTACGCGGGAAAAGTGACACACTGGATCACGCTTAACGAGATCAGTTGTTTCACGCGCATGGCGTATGGCACCGGACGCAAGGCCCCCGGCCTCCGCGAACCGGAACAGGTGGTGAACCAGACCTACCATCACGCCCTGCTGGCGCACGGCCACGGCGTCCGTGCGGTGCGCGAATATGGTGGACCGGGCGCCCAGGTCGGTCTGACCGACAATCCGTCCATTCCCGTTCCCGTCAGCGGTCGCAAGGAGGATATCAGGGCGGCCGAGGAGGCGTTCGTGGACGATAACATCCGCGTGCTCGATCCGATCCACCAAAAACATTATAGTGACCGCTATCACCAGATCACGGGCGAGGACAGCGCCATGGAGAAAGAGAATGATTTCGCTCTTATCAGTCTGCCCACGGATTACATCGGGCTGAATGTTTATTGGGGTTACTTTGTCCAAGCCGGGAGTGACGGCCGGGTGGAGCGATTACCTTTCCCGGCCCATTATCCGCGCACCAGCAGTCCATGGCATGTGCTTGTACCGCAGGCTTTGCATTGGGGACCGCGCTTCGTCCGCAGTCTTTATGGGGCGGACGCGATCTACATCACCGAACACGGGGCAGGGTATGACGAAGAGATTGCCGCTGACGGCAGGATTCTCGACCTGCATCGCCGGGATTGCCTCCGGAATTATTTGCGCGAAATGCTCGATACCATTGAGGCGGGTGTGCCCGTAAAAGGCTATTTCCTCTGGTCCTTCCTGGACAACTTCGAATGGCAGGACGGTTACCAGCGGCGCTTCGGCATCGTACATAACGATTTTAAAACCCAGCAGCGCACCCCAAAGCTCAGCGCCGAGTGGTATGCCGCGGTCATCGCGGCGAATTGCCTGCAGTGACTCTCCCGCCCGCGCTCAGCCCGGCGGTCCTTTCCGTTCTCGTTCACCCCACATCATCAAACCCATGATCACAAAACCCCACCCAGTATCGGCGTCACTTCGCCGTTTTCTTGTCGTCGCCCTTGGCCTTGCGGGGGCTTCGTCGCAGCTTCTGGCTCAAGATGCTCCGCCGCCCTCTGATTCCACAAAGAAAACCAACTTCGATGCCACGGAAACGCAAACTCTGACCCCGTTTCAGGTGAGCACATCCCAAGACCGGGGCTATTTCGGTGGAAACACTCTGGCGGGCGGCCGGGCCGATACGCCGTTGAAAATCACTCCGGCCTCGATTTCGGTCATGACCAAGGAATTTCTGGAGGATTTCAACCTTACGGACATGAACCAAGCTGCGGCCTGGACTGTGGGGATGGATGCCGCGCAGGGCGGCGAAGCGGGCGCATTTGGCGGCAACCGCTTTCAGTCGAGTTTCCGGGGTGTCGATGGCAACGGTAATTTCCCCGTCCGCAATGGCTCGATCAATTACTACGTGGCTGATTCCTACAATTCCGAGCGGTACGACTTTTCCCGCGGACCCAATGCGGCGCTCTTCGGTGACGGCGGTCCCGGTGGTCTTCAGGGAAGCACGAGCAAAGTGGCACGCCTCAAAAGCCAGTTCACCAGCACGAGCTTCCGCGTGGATACTTTCAATGGTTATCGCACGACGTTGGACACCAATTACGGCAACGATCGCGTGGCTGTGCGGTTCAACGCGCTGCTTCAGGACGTCAAAGGCTATCAGGATGGAACCAGCAATCGACAACATGGGCTAACCGTTGCACTGACCTACAAGCTCTCGGAAAACACCCAATTTCGGGCGGACATTCAGCGGGATGGAGAAAAAAATGTGGCCTACCGGCCCACCTACACGGAGCAGGCCTCCCGCTGGGATCGCACCACGGTCAATGAAAACAACAGCGCAATCGTCACGCCCGCCATTTACGGCCTCGCACAGATCAGCCCGACCAATGACTACCTCGTCTGGAATTTCGGGACGAACAGTTTAATCAATTACAAGGGGAACCAATATTCGTCGGTCGGCTTGGGTTACGAGATTCCCTGGGGCGGGCGGCCTGACCTGCCCAACTTTAAATCGGGCGTGGACAAGAGATTTTCACTCGGGCCCGCTGACATCATCATCGACCGCAATTTCAGCGCGGAATCCTATTGGCTCGAGCACAAGGTAAACTCTAATTTTTATCTTCAGCTCGGCATCGTGAAAAATTCCGGCGCGCCCTATTATGAAAATGCCGACACCGTGGCGGGCGACTACCGGCTCGATCTCAATCGCTTGCTGCCGAGCGGGGCGGCGAATCCGAATTTCGGGAAAGCGTATGGGGAGTTCCAGCAGCAATATCAATGGCAGCGGGACATGGTGCGCGAATACAAGATTGCCGCGACCTACAAATTCGAGGTGCCAGGATTCTTTGATCTCAAACAGCGTTTTAACGTGAACGCCGGCTGGCGGCGGACGACATTCTCCCGGCTCGTTCAGGCCTGGCGGTGGTCCAACAATCCCGCGTCGTCCGATGTGAACAACGCCAACTTGAATGCGCTCCGCTATCGCGTCTATTGGGATCAACCGCGTCCGTCCATGAGGACGGTAACACCACCGACTTTTGCCGGCGTCAACTGGGCTCTCGTCCAGACCGAGGGCAACACCAACCAGCGCACGATCAATTATGCGCAGCTCGTTTCTCAGACCACATTTTTTGACGAGCGCCTCGCGATCACGGCCAGTCTCCGTCGCGACAAGGTTGAGGGGGATTTCGTGGGCCGGATTGCCAACGATCCTGTCACTTATAAAAACATCTACGGCTTCGCCAACGCCAGCGGTGTCAACGTCGCCGGTTTGCATCGCGTGCGGACGCTTTACCAGAACAGCCCAAGCGCCGGGTTGGTGACTTATCCGTTTGCGAAACAGAACCGCTTTCTGGCGCCGCTCGGTTTCGTCGCAAACTACTCGTCGAACTTCGCGCAAATCGGCAACAGTAACATTCCGCTTATCACCGGCGCTGACCCCGCACTGACCCATGCCAAAACGACTGATTTCGGATTGCGCTACGCGGTGGGCGACGGGATCGCTTACATGACACTCACCCGCTATAAAACCACCCAGGAAAATCAACTCAGCACCTGGGGCAACCGCGGGGATTTCCAAAATCTCTATCGAAACCTGGGCTACACAGACCCGAGGTTTACCGGCTCCACGGGCTTCGACTTCCAGGATCAGGCGGCCCGGAGACTCGAGGGGTGGGAGGCCGAGATCACCGCCAATCCAACAAAGAACATTTCCTTCACCGCCAACTATTCGCGCCCACTGGTCTATACGATTTATGAGAGCAAGGATCGCCGGGCATTCTATGCGGCGAACCTCGCAGAGTATCAAGCGGGCGCGCTGGCGCAGACGGGCCAGGTGATTGGGGGACGCACGATCATCGATCCGGCTGCGATTCAACAAGCCATGCTCAACATTGAAAATAGTTTTAACGGAGCGGCTCCCGGCACCCTGCAGAACGGTCTGCAGAAATACCGCGTGAATCT
>JANYDX010000454.1 GCA_025363395.1 Verrucomicrobiota bacterium | reverse complement strand
CTTCCGGTTTACGGCCTGACCTTAGTCCGCCTGTCAGCGGCTCCCAAATTATAGCAAAGGCAAAGAGCGTTGTTTGGAGCACCTCGAGCACTACAGGGTGTCGGCTACGACGGTACCTCGCCGACCCTCGCCGTCAAATGCGAATGCTGAACCCGTTTCCATGCCAAGCCGCCACCATCCAAGCCCGATCGGCCACACCTGCGCCTGCAATTTCACTCCTCCATTCCGGTGGGATCAAGGTGCTGCACGATGAGCTCCTGCAGCGTCGCCAAAAACACGTAGGCCGCAAAAGCCTTGTGTTGCACCTCAGGTAAATCGTCGAGCGGCGCATCCCCGCTTTCCAGCGCATCGTCGCCAAGTGATTTCAGGTGTTTCTCCCGCAACCGCAGGCGAACCGCCGAGCAGGCCCGTAAGATGGCCTCCCGGTTGTTGGCGTCGAGCGGCACCATGCCCGTGACAAAAAACTCCGAGCCGAACAGGGAAAGAAAAGCCGCGATGTCGCTGTTCTGTCCCTCCAATAATTCCCGCTTCCACTCGCCGGAAAATTCCGCATCGGGGTCCTCCGGCACGCGGGGCGCAACCGCCAATGCAGGGCCCAAGTCGTCCGCGGCGTCTTTGATGACGTCCAGCAGGGGCGCCACGGCCTCCAGGTTCAACTTGACCTCAACGCGCTTCATCGGACTCAAGGACCGCAGTCAGATGCCATTGTTGCAAGGTAAAGACGTAGGCCTCCGCCTGCTCGCGCACCCCCGACCAGACCACCGAGCGTCCCTGCTCGTGAACTTCGAGCATGTGTTTGCGAGCCGTCATTTCATCAAAGCCAAAAACCTTTTTGAAGACCATGACGACATAGGACATCAAGTTCACCGGGTCATCGAGGACAACCACCAGCCACTGGTCGGCGAGTTGCTCCTGCGTTGCCGTGGAGTGGCGGGGACTTTGATGGGTCTTGGTCTCGGCGAAGATCATGCCTTGCTGGCGGCGTCGCGGACGGCTTGAGTCACCACGCCCTCTGCGTCCGCCACTGGCACCTTGGTTACTTCCTTGGCGTTGCGCCATTTCAATTCGAAAATACCTTCCTTCAGTCCCCGACCTCCGACCGTCAGCCGGAGCGGCAGACCGATTAGGTCGGCGTCCTTAAACTTTACCCCTGGACGCTCGGCCCGGTCATCAATGAGGACATCGGCGCCGGCCGCTTCCGCCGCCAAAGCCATTTTCTTGCACAGCTCGGCTGCGGCTGCGTCTTGGGGATCGAGATTGACGATCAGCACCTGCCACGGCGCCACGTGCCATGGCCACACAATGCCGTCGGCGTCGTTGCTCTGTTCAACCACCGCCTGCAACGTGCGGCTGATGCCAATGCCATAACAGCCCATGACCATCAGATGCGACTGCTTCTGGTCATCGGTGTAAACCGCGCCAAATTTCTCCGAATATTTGGTGCCAAGCTTGAACACATGTCCGACCTCGATGGCGCGCGCCATCTTAAGTGGATGACCGGACTTCACGTCAGGCTCGCCGGCGCGGACGGTGCGGAAATCGCCCCACTGGGTGATCTGCAGGTCGCGCACGACATTCACGTTGCGTAGATGGAATCCGTCCTTGTTGGCCCCGGTCGTGCCATTGCCCACGAGGTGGATCGCGTGGTCGGCGAAAACACCGGCCAGTGCCGCGAAATTCTTGATGGTGCCCTTGACCGCACCGAGACTGCCGGGTTTGGCGCCAAGAACCGGCTCGATTTCTTCCGCAGTCGCGGGCCGGCAGAGTTGAAAGCCCAGTGCGCCGAGCTTCGCTTCCTCAAGCTCGTCGCACCCGCGCAAGATCACAAGAAACGGCTTACCGTCGCCCATGTACACCAGCGTCTTGAATTGTTTGTCCGCCGCGACGCTGTACGGAGCAGCCGCGAGCGCTGCGATCGTGACGACGCCGGGTGTCGCAAACTCCTCGAGCGCGCCGGCGGGCGCGGCGTCGGTGAAATCCTTCGGCACCAGACCGCTCGTGGCTTTCTCCCGATTGGCCGAGTAGCCGCTCTCATCGCAATAAACGATGTCGTCGTCACCCACGGGCGCAGGCACCATGAACTCATGCGAAAAACTGCCGCCCATCACCCCGGTGTCGGCCTCGACCGCGATGGTCTTCAACCCACAGCGGGCAAAAAATGCGAGGTACGCCGCCTTCATCTTGTTGTAGCTGACAACCGCGCTCTCATCCGTCGCATCGAAACTATAGGCGTCCTTCATGACGAATTCACGCGCGCGCATCAGACCGTAACGCGGACGGATTTCATTCCGGAACTTCGTCCCGATCTGGTAAAAGTTTTTCGGCAGGTCGCGATAGCTGGTGATTTCGCTTTTCACCAGCGGCGTGATCACTTCCTCATGCGTGGGTCCGAGGACAAATTCCGGTTCCCTGGAGCGGCCCTTGCCGGCCCCGGCGTGATCCACCCGGTACATGATCTCGCGAGCGGCAGCCCAACGGGGACCGTCCTGCCAGTTTTCGACGGGATGAATGAAGGGCATCGCCAGCTCGATGGCGCCCGCGCGGTCCATTTCTTCGCGGCACAGCTCGCTGATCTTCCGCAGGACGCGCAGCCCCGCCGGCATGAAGGTGTAAAGACCACCGCCCAGCTTGCGCACGAGGCCCGCGCGCAGGAGCAGTTTGTGGGAGGCGATTTCCGCGTCCGACGGACTTTCCTTGAGTGTCGGAATAAATGTCTGCGACCAATATTTCATGTGAGCCCGCGACGAGAACAAGTCCCCCACGGCGGCGCAAATGTATTTGCGCTCCGCCCTCCCGCCCCCCGATAACAGCCAAAATGACCGCCAAGCCCCGCCGCCCGTCGCCCAAACCCTGGCCCATGAAATGGATCGTGGTGGCGATCATCGTTTTCGTCATCGGCTACACGGCGATAAACCTCTATTTCCGCAAGCCTGGGCGCGCTTACCGCCCCTACCAGGATTCGCAGGACCGCGCGACCGTTACCCGATTGCTCGCCGCCGGCTGGCAGAAACTGCCGGTCGATACCCGCCGGCCGGTCGAAAAGGCTTCCGCAGATGAAGCCCCCGCCACCCCCACGCGCGACTATCTGGGCATCGGCCCCGATCTGGAGTCCAAGTTCGCCGAAAAACCCAAGCTCCTCGCCACAATCGACAAGGTCGTCCCGCCGGGTTCCGTGGCGCAAGGCCACGACTACTCGCTGTATTTCACCGGCAGCCTGAGCGACTTGAAAGCCCAGGTGGGCGAACTGACGCTCTACCGCAAAGGCAACGAATTGGTTCTTATCCCCAGCATCGAACCCCTGCCGGGCACCGATCTCCGGAGCCGTTGGAACGATTCAAATTACTGGGTGAGCTTCCCGACGACCAATCTGCCCGCGGGACGCTATGAGATGCGGATTGTCGCCAAGGGCCCCGCGTTGGTTTGGAGTTTCACGATTCGCTGAGTCCGTGTTTTTCCAAATCCGTCCTCTTTCTCGTAATCATTCTCCTTCTCTCATCCGAAGAGAGCGTGCATGAGCGTCAGCCTTGGCCCGCGTCCGCCCTCGTTCCCGGAGCACAGGGCGCCTCCCCTTTTTCGCTGAAAAACCAGTGCCAGGGTTCAAAGACGATCCCCTGCGGATTGCCTCTCGGGTAGGTCATTCGAAATCCAAAATCCGCGCCCCTGCGTGACAACCATAAAAATGCGTCGGTTTGCTCGAATGCCGCGGTCAATGGCGGACATCCCGGCGTGCCAATATCAATGGCCCGTCCCGTGTGGTGTTCACTGAAGCCAGGCAAAGCACTCACGGAAATAATCTGCTCCACGGTCTGCCCGGCGGCCAGTTTGCGGGCGATTATCTGCCGCTGGTAATCAAAACTGCGATACGCCGAAACCACCGCCAGCACCACCGCCTCGCCGCCCGCTGCCTCGCGCATGGCCTGCCACCGGGCGGCGGCCCGGCGTTCCATCCGTTGCTCGCGGCCTGCCATGTCGAGACCGATTGAAATCAAATCCTCCCCTTCGAGCTGAATGGACTGCCGGCGCTGGGTCGAATGGGAAACCGGAATACCCAGCTCCTGGAGCGTTTGCCGGATACGCTCTTCGTATGCGGCGAGGATACAGTGGTTCTGTTCGGACATGACCGAGCGGTTATGTCCGCGTCATCCATCCGAGTAAAGAATCACGCAACAAAACCCGCGGGTTTCTGCGGCGAAAAATTACCGCACTCGATCCGCCGCCGTTGCAGTTTAGGGAGCGACCGCGCTCAGCCGTGGTGTTTGTCTTTCCCGCCGGGCTGCAATCCCCATTGACGAGCGCGTCCGGATGCCTGATTAAATCGCACACCAACCGATGAGCAATGGCTCCGATATCAAGCCCACCGACCTGCGCGGCATCCTGAAATACGTTCCGCGTTTTCAGGATCAAATCTTTGTGATCGCGCTCGATGGCAGCATCATCGCCGACGAAAATTTCTCGAACATCCTGCTGGATGCCGCCGTGCTCCGCAGCCTCGGCATCAAAATCGTCATCGTCCACGGCATCGGCCATCAGATCGAGGAGCTCTCCAAACTTCGCCAGATCCCGATCACCGATTCCCAGGGCACCGGTGTCACGGACGCCGCCACGCTCGACCTAGCCATCCGTTCTTCCTCCCGGGTCAGCCACTTGTTGATCGAAGGCCTGACGCAGAACGGGCTGAAGGCCGCGCTCACCAACGCGATTCGCGCCGTGCCGCTCGGCATCATCAAGGGCGTGGACCACCAGTTCACCGGCCGGGTGGATCGCATCGACAAGGAATTCCTCACGCAGCTGATCTCCTCGCAGGTCGTACCCGTGGTAAATCCGGTCGGCTTCGATCGCGACGGACGACCACTCCGGATCAACTCCGATCTACTGGCCGCCGAACTCGCGGAGGGGCTCCACGCCACGAAGATCATTTATTTTACCCCCTGCGAAGGTCTCGAAATCAACGGCAAGTTGAAGCACGAGATCTCGGCGGAAGCCTTGCGGACGGTGCTGGAAAGCAAGCCCGACTCCATTAACGAACCCATGCGCAGCAAAGCGGCGCATGCGATCAAAGCAGTCGAGAACGGCACGCCCCGGATCCATCTCATTGACGGTCGCCTGCTCGACGGCCTGCTCAACGAAATTTTCTCGAACGAGGGAGTGGGCACGCTCATTCACGGCAACGAATACCAGCAGATCCGCCAGGCCACGCGGCGCGATGTGCGGGCACTCTATAATCTCACCCGGCAGGCGGTAAAACGTGAGGAGCTCGTTTATCGCACCCAGCAGGCCATCGAAAAAAACATCGAGCATTTCTACGTCTTCGAGATCGACGAGAACATCATCGCTTCCGTCTCGCTCCAACTCTATCCCGACAAACCAAAGTTTGCCGAGCTCGGCTCGCTTTACGTCATGCCCTTCTACCATCACCGAGGCATTGGCAAGAAGATGGTCGATTACGCCTGCATGATGGCGAAGGAACGCGGGGCGACGACCGTCAGCGCACTCTCGACCCAGGCGTTTTCATTCTTTACGTCCGTCTGCGGCTTCGAGGAAGCCGAGAAAGAAGTCCTGCCCGAATCGCGGCTCAAAGCCTACGACGAAAGCGGCCGGAATTCGAAAGTACTGGTCAGGAGGCTGTGAGTGGCCCTCACGGACAAGAACGTCCGTGTTCCCCATTGCCATGGAGCCCGGGCGACCTCGCCGTGGAATTCCCCACCTACGCCTTCAGTTCAACCACGACCTGGATCTCCACCGTCGTCCCTTTGGGCAAACCCGCGGCGGCGACAGCGGCCCGCGCATGTTTGCCGGCGTCGCCATAGATTTTGGCAAATAAGTCTGAAGCGCCGTTGATCACCGCCGGGCTTTCCGTGAAACCGCTGATTGCGTTGACGAAACCGTTTACGATCACGAACTGTTTCACGCTATCGAGACTGCCGGTCGCCGCCTTGATGTTCGCCAGGGTGTTGAGCGCACAGATTTTGGCGGCTTCATAACCGGCCTGCACCGTCTGCTCCTTGCCCACCTGCCCGACGTGCGTCATCTCGCCGTTGAACGAACTGATCGTCCCGGCGAGATAAAGCAGATTACCCGTGCGGACAAACGGCACATAGCTGCCGGCAACGGCGGGTGGATTGGGAAGTTTAAGTCCGAGTTCGGTGAGTTTGGTTTCGATGTTCATGGGATGGATAAGATGCAGTGGGAATCGCCAGGCTAGTCTGGAATACGGGGAGAGGAAACAGCCGAGTGAATTTAAGCCAGATTCGGCAGTTAAGCCGATCCATTCAACCACGCATTCCACAGATATACACGGATACAGAAATAATTAAGGAAACAATTTCGGATCTGATCGTAGCACCTGTCCGTTAAAACCAGTGTTTTTGATCATCCGTAATCATCAGTGAAATTCGTGGTTTCAACTGCGTTTTTAAGTTCAAAGCACGCTCAATGAGTCTTCGGCAAAAATTCGAACGTCGCCACGTCAGACACCGCCACGGGTTTATCGAGTACTCCGACTTCCTGCAGTAATTTGATCTGTTTTTCCAAGCGGGCCGCAGTTAGCTGGCCGGCGGCCTCGCCTTTCTTTGGATCACCGGAAACGAGTTGGTAGTCATTCATGGCCTTGATGCTGTAAGCCATGAACTCCGGCGAAAGGTCACTGCGCTTCGCCGCGAGCAACTGATTGGCGGGTGCCGGATCACCACTCAGATAATCCACCCAGCCCCGCACACTTGCTCGCACAAATTTCCCCACAATCTCAGAATGTTTCCCCAGGAACTCCGAACTGGTGAACATCACGCGGTACGGCTCGTAGCTGTCACTCGCAATGAGCAGCGCTCCGACTTTCGCGCCGCGCTGGCGCGCAAAAAAGGGCTCGTTGGTCACAAAGCATTGCTGGACAAATTCCTCGTTGTTCATGAATCGAGCCAGATCCCCCAGCAGCGGAACGAGGTTAAATTTGACGCCCAGTTTTTTCTCCAGCACCTGGATCCAGGTCGAGCCGGCCCCGGCCATGACTGTTTTGCCTTCGAGATCCTTCAAATCGCGCAAAGGATGCTCCGTGTGGAAAAGAATCCCCTGTGGATCACGCTGCATTTCCGCCCCGACCATCTTGATCGGCAGGCCGCGCGCGACCGCCACAATCACATCGTCGCCATTGGTCATGCCCAAGTCGGCGCGACCAGTCGCGACACTGGCCATGACCTGCGCATTCGGGCCGCCGGGGAGAATTTCGACATCGAGACCCTCGGCCGCGTAATAGCCCTTCGCCAGCGCCTGATAGTAGCCGCCGTGTTCCGGCTGGGGAAACCAGTCGGTCTGAAAGCGCACCTTGACGAGTGCAGGAGAACCCGGGAGTGCAGCATCGGGCTTTTTGCCGCAACCGGTGATTACCACAGCCAACCCGAGGATGGACGAGGCGATGAGAAGTTTGAGTTTCGTCATAAGATGCAAAAATAAAATCAATCACTGATGAGCACTAACAGAACCTCGGGGAAGCCTGCGACCAAGTCACCGAAGATTCGAGTTTATCGATAGCGGTCAATTACTGAGTGTCGCAAAGGGTTGGATCCAACTGAAGGTCGTGATTTACCCCGACGCAGCTTCCCAGCGCATCGGGCGTAAAACCCAAACTGACGAGAGGAGGCGATCATCGTCGCTGTATGAGCAGGCTTACCTCTCTTTCCCTCGGCTCAGTGGTCGGTGCGCTCAAAGGAGTCGTGCCACTTGTGCAGCACCGCCCAATTCAGCCATGAAACCGCGGCGACGAAAATGAAACCAAGCAGGCAGCTGGTCAATGCACTGGCAAATAGCGCCGGGATCTTGATCTGCGTATTGTAGCTGTAGACCAGAAAGCCGAGGCCACCCGTGCCGCCGGACGAATTACCCACCATATATTCCCCGAAGATTGCCCCGGTCGGCGCGAGCGCCGCCGCAATCCGCAGCCCGGTGAGATAATAGGGCATCGCCGAAGGCAGCCGGAGCAGCCGCATTTCCTGCAGCCGCCTCGCGTTGCACATGCGGAAAAGTGCCACGTGGTTCAAGTCGGCTGATAACAAGCCCTGGGTCATGTTCGCCACGATGGGGAAAAAACTGATCAGCCAGGTGATGGTGATGATTCCAGGCATCCCCGGTCCCGCCCACAACATGATGACGGGCGTCAGCACGATCACGGGAGTCATCTGCAGCATGAGCAGCCACGGATAAAGACTCGCCCGCAAAATCCTGGAAACACCCAGTAGCATCGACGTGAAAAAGGCGAAAACCGCCGCTAACAGGAACCCACCCAATGCACCAAGCGCTGTATGGCCAACCGCAGCGAACAACCGGCCCCGCTCCTGCCAGGCTGCCTGCATGATTTCCAGCGGGGTCGGCAGAATCCAACTTTTCAATCCGCTGACCGCGCGCACCCCGTACCAGAGCGCCACGAAAAGCAGCCCGCTCACCACCGGCAGCATCCAGATCAGAAAGCGCGACGTTTTTTTCATGGTCATAGCCCGAACGCGGGCGCGGTCACCCGCGCTTCAAAATCCGACCAACTGCAGCCCGGCAGAACCTGGAGCCGCGGCCACCCCGCCGTGGCCCCCCCACCCACCGATGCAAATCTGCCCAAGATTTTCATACGCGCACCGGCCCCTCCACCTCATGCAGCAATCGGGAAATCTCATTAACTTTCGCTTGAAATTCCGGCCGCTCTCTCAATTCGGGCAGACGCGGATAAGAAAAATCAACGCCTACCTCCCCGTGAAACCGCCCGGGAGCAGCCGCCATGACGACGATGCGATTCGACAGGAAAACCGCCTCCGCCACCGAGTGCGTGACAAACATCGCGGTGAACCGCGACTGCGTCCTCAGCGCGAGCAGTTCCTCGTTCAACCGGTTGCGAGTCATTTCATCCAGCGCACCGAACGGTTCGTCGAGCAACAATAATTGCGGTTTGAGCGTCAGCGCGCGGGCAATCGACACCCGCATTTTCATGCCGCCCGAAAGCTGCCGGGGATAATAGCCGCTCACCTTGCCCAAACCCACCAGCTCCAGCATCTGCCGTGCCTGGGCCTCGCGTTCGGCCGCTGCCACCCCGCGAAGCCGCAGGGGCAGTTCGGCATTCGCCTGCGCCGTCAGCCACGGCAAAAGCGTGGCGTCTTGAAAAATAAAAGCCTGCCGGTTGCGCGCTTCTCGCGGTTTCATGCCGGCGACCGTCAACGTTCCCCCGCTCCACGGACTGAGTCCGGAAACCAGTTTCAGCACCGTGGATTTTCCGCATCCGCTCGGCCCGATCAACGTCACAAAATCGTCCCGCTGCACGACCAGGTTGATATCGTCGAGAATCAACGGACCGTCGCCATAACGCTTTTGCAGCGAGGTAAATTTGACGATGGGTGAAACTGCCTCCATGAATGCTCCCGAATGGACACGATCGCGCCCAAAACGCCAGCCACTTTGCCGTTTTCCGCTTGGCAGGCAATGTCGCCCGTTGGCGCTGCCCGCGAGATTCATGCGCGTCTCACCGCCCTCCCGGCCCCCCTTCGCGCCGCCGTCGTCGCCTGGCTCCGGCCTGAATCTGAGCTCGCCGCTGATCTATCCCGGGGGACTGGCTTGATTCCAGGATCTCTTGAACCCGGTGGGAGCAACGCATTCGCCCCGCTTCACGGCATTCCTTACTTCTTAAAGGATCTGTTTGACCTCGCCGGCGTTCCCACCCGCGCTGGTTCAACTTTTATCGACAAGGTTCGACCGACACCGGCCAGTGACAGCGAAATTGTCCGGCGATTGCATCAACTCGGTGCGAGCTGCGCCGGCAAGACGCAGCTGGTTGAATTCGCCTCGGGCCTCACCGGTGAAAATCCTCACTACGGTGACTGCCCTCATCCTCAGTTTCCCGACCGGCTCAGCGGCGGTTCGAGCAGCGGCTCGGCAGCGCTCGTGGCGGCGGGCGTGGTTCCACTCGCCATCGGTACAGACACCGGCGGCTCAATCCGGGTACCGGCGGCGTTTTGCGGTTTGTTCGGCTTCAGAATGACACCACACAATGCCTTGATCGCAGATGCTTTTCCCCTCGCACCCACGATGGACAGTGCCGGCTGGTTTACCGCCAACGGCCCGGACTTGCTTGCCACCTGGCAGTCCCTCGTCGGCGAAAGGCTCCCGGCTACCGTCGCCACTCCCCAGGGATGCTACCTGCCAATGGGCGCACTGCTCCAAAATGCAGATCCGGAAATTTCCCGCCAGTGCGACGAGGCTGCCGCCAAAATCTGTGGCCCGATCGACGCCTTTACGCAGGGCAAGTTACTCAACTCATGGCAGGATTCATTGGAGACCTACGTCACGATCGGCATGAGCGAAGCTCACACCATCCACCGCGAATGGCTCGCGCCCTATCACGAACATTATGATCCGGTCATCTGGCAGCGATTCACCGACGCGGGGAAATATCCCCACGAGCAAATTGTGCAGGCCTATGCAAAATTGAAAAAAATCTGGGCTGGTTGGCGACAGTTTTTCTTGAACTTCGACTATTTGATTCTGCCCGCCACACCTTGTCCCGCTCCCCGCAAGGCCGAGTGCACTCCTGAATTGCGCCGCAGTATTCTCGCGTTGACTGCGCCTGCCAGTCTCGGGGGCTTGCCCGTGCTAAGCATTCCCGTACCGCTGCCCTCCGGCCTGACCGGCGGACTGCAAATCATCGTGCCCGCCGCCGACAGTACCGTAGTGCCGTGGATTCTGAATAGGTAACAATCGGCAGTCAGTAAGGCCCAAGAACTAAATCCTGTGTCTCGCGAAGGGATCGAAGGAGAGGAAGGAATTCTCCGATTCGGCCTTCGTTACGTACACATCCTACGCGAGACTTCTCCGTGGATTCTGAATCGGCATGCGGATTTATCTGTCGGAGCCGCGGCGACCTCGCTATGGGGCCGCATGCCCGCCAATCGCAGCGGGTCCAGCCACGGCTCCATCTTCTGGCTGCTCACATCCGGCCTACCAGTCAAACAACGTCGCGGCATTGCCGCCCAAGACTGCGGTGGTTTGAACTTCCGTTAGACCCGCCGCCTTCGCTTCACGCAACACTCCTAAAAATCCCGGCCCAGTCTCGGTCTTGGGGTAAAGTATGAGCGGATAATCCGATCCAAAGAGCACCCGCTCGTCCGGCACCGCACTCAATCCACGACCCCACACGTCCGGTCCGTAAAGCAAAGGCGAGGCCGCGGTGTCGTAGTAGATATTCCGCAGCAGACGGCACCCGGAATCGAAAGCCAGACCGCCGCCCCAGTGAGCAAGGATGAATTTGGTTTGAGGAAATTCCCGCGCCAACCGGAGAAAGTCCACCAGCGGGGTTTCAATTCGCCCCGGATAAGCTGCGGACTTCGGATCCGTGACATGCAGATTCACCGGCAGCTTCAATTCCCCTGCCAGCCCGATCAGCTTGATCCACCAAGGATCGTCCCATGCCACCCGCTGTGAATGGGGCGACAATTCCCCCAGCCCAATCAGTCCGGCATCATGGGCCCGCTTCACTTCATCCAACGCTGCTGCTCCCGCCGCGGGGTGGACGCTCGCGAATCCGGCCAGACGGTCGGGATGCGCCCGCACACAGTCCGCGTAAAAGGTGTTTTGCCGGACGCAAGTGGCGTGGTTTTCCCAATACCAGCCTAACAGAACCGCCTTGCTCACTCCGGCGGTGTCCATGTCGCGCAATAGGTGGTCCACCGTCGGAAAGCCCTGGACGAGCCGCCCGTCTTTGCGGCGCCTTGTGCAGAGCTTCGCCCAATGGGATTCTCCATTTGCCAGCGCCCACGCAGTTGGCTCGCGCCCTGCTTCGGGGGGGTAAAGATGCACATGAGCGTCAATCACTCGCATGGTAGGTTAAAACTGGTTTCAATACGCCTGCTCCCGCTCAACCCCGCAAGCCGAGAACCAGTCCTATGCTAAACCGTCTCTTCAAACTTGATCTGCACGGCACGAGCGTTGGCCGCGAAATCCAGGCCGGCCTCACTACTTTTGCCGCAATGGCGTACATTCTCGCCGTAAATCCCGGCATCCTCGCCAACACCGGCATGGACAAGGGCGCGCTGGTGACCGTCACCGCGCTCACCGCGGCGCTTGCGACCATACTCATGGCGCTGCTGACCAACTACCCGATCGCGATGGCGCCTGGCATGGGCATCAACGCATTTTTCACGTTTACGATCGTCCTCGGCAAAGGTCTGCCCTGGTCGGAGGCGCTAGGCATGGTTTTCGTCAACGGCATAATTTTCCTGACCCTGTCGATTTCCGGTGTGCGCGAAAAAATCATGGCGGCGATTCCGCACTCCCTGAAAATCGCCGTCACCTGCGGCATCGGGCTCTTCATCGCCTTCATCGGCTTAAAAAACGGCGGCGTGATCGTGGCCAACCCTGCGACGTTCGTGAGTGCCGGCGATTTCTCCTCGGGCCCGGTGGCCCTGTGTCTGGTCGGCGTGCTGCTCACGATCATCCTCGTCGCGCGTCAGGTCCCAGGAGCGATTGTCCTGAGTATCGCCGTCATCACGTTATTCGGACTTTTTGTCCCCGCCGGAGGCGGCGCCAAAGTCACTCAATTGCCAGCCACGCTCGTCGCCCTGCCGCAATCGCCCGCGCCAGTCTTCCTGAAACTCACGTTTCATTTCCTCACGAGCTGGACCGCCTTTTCCACCGTCCTGCCATTGATCCTCACGCTGCTGCTGGTCGATATGTTCGATAACATCGGGACGCTGATCGGTGTCACCAAGCGCGCCGGGCTCCTCGCGGCCGACGGCACCCTGCCCCGCGCCGGCCGGGCCCTGCTCGCCGATTCACTCGCCACCATCGCGAGCGCGCTCTTCGGGACCTCGACCGTGGTCAGCTACATTGAGTCCGCCTCCGGCGTCGAGGCCGGCGGACGCACCGGACTGACCTCGGCCACCACCGCCGCACTCTTCTTGCTGGCGCTGCTTTTCACGCCATTAATTTTGATCGTGCCCGCCGCCGCTACCGCTCCGGCACTCGTGGTGGTCGGTATTTTCATGATGCAATCGGTGATCGAAATTCCGATGAACGATTTCAAAATCGCCGCGCCGGCCGTGCTGACGATTTTCGCAATACCCCTGACGTTTAGCATCGCCGAGGGAATCGGCCTCGGCCTGATCTCCGCTGCGATCCTCGCCCTCGGCCTCGGCAAACCGAGGTCCCTCACCGCCGTGGGCTATATCGTCGCCGCTGTTTTCTTCCTGCAATTCTTCAAGATCTGGCCGTTCAGCGGGTGAATATTTCGAATGGAGGAGCGGCTTTATGCCGCGATGGTTCTAGCGACGATGGAACGCCTCCCTACCGACCCCGCAGCCACCAGAGTCCGGTAAGGATCGCGAATGCCGCGAGCGCAGAACGTCGGGGCTGATCACCCCATTCGCCATCGAAACGCAAAACCTGGCGGCGCAGCGCCCCCGCGGCGGTATTGGAATGAACCACAGCGAGGCCCCCGTGATCCCATTGACCGAGCGTCCCTGTCGTAAACCGGGCCTGCACCCTGAGCGTGATGGACCGGGGTAAACTTTCGCGACAAAAAAACGCGCCGGCCGGGCACGCATTGCACTGCTTTGATTTTACCTCACGGTAATTCCCCATGCCCTGCTGCGTCAGAACGCCTGAATGCGGCGACATCTCAAATCTGAATTCCAGATATTAAATCACTCAGGCCCCCTGAAAGATGCCCATTGCCTCGCGAAGCCTTTCGATCCGGCCAGTCTGTTGAAAATCGGGCGCGCCAGCCTGGACCTCTGCGTAAATTAACCCCAATTTTCAACGCGTGATAGCGCACCAGTCCAATCCGCAGTCTTTTTCTAAATCATGCCCAGATTAAACTCATCAATATTTACGCGGAAATACCACGCGGAAACTCGTGCCCGCGGCGGCGGAACTTGCCAGCTCAAGACTCGCGTCGAGTAGCTCACAAAGACGTTTCACGATTGAGAGCCCAATCCCTTCGCCGGCCTGCTGGCTGTGCCGCGGTGCGGTAGCAGGCCCGCCCGGCGGAAGAGGCAGGACGGTCGATCTATTGCCTTCGCTGGCCGCCTCATTTTCGTCGGACTCCCGCGCGCAGGCGGTCGCTTCCTTCAACCCGGAAGCAATGGGAGCGGCCGGTCCGGCCAATAAGCCAGGGCCGGTATCTTTAACAATAATCCACCAACTTTCCTTTTCTGCCCCAAAACTTACCGTCACCCCGCCGAACACCGTGTACTTGATCGCATTGAAAAGGAGATTCTGCACCATGCGGTGAAGCTTGCCGCCATCGCCCTCGACATAGAGGACCGCCGGTCCCTCCATTTTGAGAAAAAGATTTCGCTCCATGGCCACGGGCCGCATGGTTGCGCAAAGTTCGCCAAGCAAAGTGGCGGCATCGAAAGACGTAATTTCCCGCCTCTCCTGACCTGCCTCCAGGCGAGCAAGTGCCATCAGGTCGCCCAGCATGACAGCCACGGAACCGACTCCCTGCTGAACTAGTGTGGCGAATTCGATGCGCTCGCTTTCTGCGATTTTTGTCTCGCCTAACACCGCGGCCGCACTGCTCACCGACTGCACATTCGTGCGCAAATCATGGACCGCCTGCCGAATCCACACGCCCCGACGCTGCTCAATCTCGGAAACCTTCGTGAGTGCGTGCTGCAAATCCTGCACATGGCCCGCCGCCTCCGCCTGCTGCAGGCGAGCATATTCGCCGGCACTCCGGTTGATACCTTCGCTGATCAAGCCAATTAGTTCGTGGTGGACGGTCGCCATGGTCTCACGGCCAATCTCCCGATGCTGCTCGGCAAACGCCTCCACCTCCCTGGAAAGGCAAAGGTGAAGATGTCCCCATTCATGCATGAGCTCACTCAGTCGATAGCCCTGCTGCCACCGCTGCAATCCGTGCTTCACATCTTCGCGTGTCTTGGCCTCGTCGGCCGCGGCCGCGCGGTTGCCACCCGGTCGCGCACGCAGTTTGTCTTCGAATGCATCCAATAGTGGCGGAATGTGATCGTTAAACTGTGCGCGGGTAAGAAAACTTACAGTGGTTTGGGCCGGGTCAGCATCAGCCGCCGCCCGCCATGCCGCCAAAATGGCCGTCCTCCGTGCAGCCAGATGGGCACTGAGCAGGGCCAATTGTTCGATGGTTTTCTCAATCACAAAATCGACTTTATTACGTAGTAGCCAGTGAAGCGCAATGGGAGATTTTGTCATTCGCACAGACATCAGGGGGTGACCAGTGCCGTCCGGAAGACCGATGAACGAAATAACCAGGACAAATTTGCGGTCAGCTGCGAAAGCCGTGGCTTCAGCCACCGATCAGGCCTCAATGATTTCAAAGTTGCGTCTCAGGAGTATTGTCCGGAGCGCAGCCCTGCTGGGCTCGTGGTCCTCGACAATCAGAAACAAAGGGATTCACTGTTTATCGTCGAGATTAGGCGCGGATTTCAAGCTGGTGGCACGCGACGGCGCCTAAGTCTTTGAAGGATACTTTATCCAGCTCATCTTCGCGCAACTTTGCTCATTCGTGAAAAACGGCTGCAATATTTCTAAACCTGCTCTGGTTTCGCCTTTCTAAACGGCCTTTTAAATCCATCCCGAATAAAAACCTCATCTCATGCCTATCACTCTCATGGCCGACCTATCTCGGGCGGAGAAAATTGAACTAGGCGCGATTCCCGTCGTCGTGGGCGCGGTCGCGTGGCTCGCGCCGCGAGCTGGGGTCACCCTCGAACTAGGCGAATTGATCGCCGGCACGGCGCTGCTCGTCCTGCTGCAAGGCTTTCTCCGTGATCTCTGGCTGTTGCGACAAGCCCGCCGGAAAAAACCAGTAACTCCGGCGCGTGGTGCCCGCTGCATGTGCGTGGAATCGGCGATGGGGTTGACTGGTGTGGTCGCTGGAATTGGCCTTGCCGGATTCGGCCTGGTCCGTCCGGTTTATTTAAGCGCGACTAGCCTGACGGTCGGAATCGGGGTCGCGATGATCCTAGGATTTCTCCTCAAGGATTTTGTCTTTGAGTGGTCGCCCTGGAAAATTTACCGGGAAAAAGATCACGCTCAGGTGATATTCCGGTGGGGAAAGTAAACGCGCGGAAATCGGGTCCACAGCCGTGTTCGTCCCGGATTGGGCGTGTTCCAACACGAAACAAGGCGCAGTTTGAAGCCCCGCGATTTTGCGTTGCCGCCATTCTGTCGCCCGTGTGTTATTCACTCTGTGGTCCTCCCGCTTTTTTAGCAGAACGGACTTCCTTTACCCTCACTCTGTCAGCGATCGTAAAATCGGCTGAATCTCGAGCGCCGTGTCTTTATTCCCATGAATATTCGCATCAACCAGACGCTCCTGCTGGGTGCCGTCGCTCTGTGTCTCTCTCTGGCCACTGCCATCTGGTTTATGAATCGAGCGCATGAGCGCGAATCGGCTCTTTTGCTAAGAAGCATCAGCGAGGAGCGATCAGCAATGCTGGATGAACTGATCGAGCTCAACGGGCAGTCGCTGCATACTTTTGCGATGGATTATTCTGCGTGGACGGAAATGGCCGCCTTTCTAAAAACAGGGGATAAACACTGGGCCGAGATCAACATTGATTCCAGTCTGACCAGTTTCAAAGCCGACGCGGCGTGGGTGCTCCAAGCCGGAGGCCAATTGCACTATAGCATCAGCCGCCTGAAAAACGACGACCTCAAAACGCCTCCCTTTCTGGACGAGGCATTTCTCGCCACGATGGGCGTGCAGAAAATGATGCACTTTTTCCACGTCTTGCCTGAGGGAGTCCTCGAAGTGCGCACCGCGCCGATCCAGCTTTCGGAAGACACCACCCGCCGATCCCCGCCGCTGGGCTGGCTGATCGTCGCCCGATTGTGGAACCAATCGTTTACCGACAAACTTATCCGTCCGATGCACAGCACGGCGTCCTGGCGGGATTTACCATGGGCTCCATCCAATGCAGAACACATCCGGCTCAGACGCGAGTTGTCCGATTGGAATGGGCGAATCGTGAGTACGTTGGGAGTCGACTACGTTCCGGCCACCCTCATTCCGTTGCTGGAAGGCAATCATCAAGAAAGCTACGTGCTCTATGCCTTCGGATTGACGGTGCTTTCCGCGACTGTGCTTGGCCTGTACCTGGCGGTGATCATGCCGCTCAATCGCCTGGCCCAAGCAATGGAATTCGGCGAGGCCGGACGACTCAAAGATCTGACAAAAACTAACAACGAGTTTGGCCATCTGGCCCGTCTGGTGGAATTGTCCTTTGTGCAACGGGACGCACTGCAGCACGAGGTGGCGACCCGCACCAAGCTCGAGTTTTCACTGCGGGAAACGGAATCCGGCCTGCGCCACTCGATCGAATTGCTCGGACGCCTCGCGCGTGATCTCCACGATGGCGTCATCCAGTCAATCTACGCGGCCGGGCTCGGCTTGGAGGGCGTTCGCAGCACACTGCGCTCCGATCCCACCGTGGCGGACCAGCGGCTTTCCGCGTGTCAGAAGGCATTGAACGAAACCATCGTCGAAGTGCGCAGTTTTATCACCACGCTCGACCGCGGGGAATCGTCCGGCCAGCCGTTTCTCTTTTCCAAAGGGCTCGCTTCCCTGGCGGAAAACATGGAGGCATTTCAACAACTGAAGGTTTCTGTGGCGGTGGATCCAAATCTGTCGCGACGTCTCAGTCCCGAACAGGAACTGCAGATTCTCAAATTTGCCCGCGAATCGATCAGCAATGCGTTGCGCCACGCGGAAGCCGGCTCACTGCTCCTCGCGCTGCAGCCCCACGGTGCGGAGGAGGCCGAACTGACCATCTCGGATGACGGCGCAGGGTTTGACCCGGCGCAAAACAATCACAACGGCCGTGGATTGCTCAATCTGGCGGCGCGGGCGCGGGAACTGGGCGGAACCTTCCAGCTCGACTCGAGCTTCGGGAAAGGCACTCGCGTAATCCTGCGTTTCAAACCAGCTTATCCGGAACAAAAATGACTCCCCTTAAATCAATCGATATTCTGATTATTGATGACAGCGAACTGGTGCGGATTGGGTTGAAAACACTGCTCCTCGCCCACGCCAAAATCGGGGACGCGGTCCTGCGGGTGACCGGAGAAGCCCATTCGATCATGACTGGCGTGGCCGAAGCGGCGCGACTCAGTCCGGACGTAGTTCTCCTTGATATCCGCCTGCCCGACGGTTCCGGTTTGGAGGCGTGCCGAAAAATCGTCGTCGCGGACAGTGAAGTCAAAGTTCTCATTCTGACTTCGGCGATCAATGACGATCTTGTCTACGAAGCCATGAGCAGCGGGGCGCGGGGCTATCTCCTGAAGGAAATTAATGCCCAAGCCCTCTGTCAGGCGATTACGGACGTGACAGCCGGAAAATTCATTCTCGACCCGCACTTGACGACCCGCGTGCTCAATTTTGTGCGAAGCGGAGAAGCCGCAGGCAGCGAACCAAACAAATTGACGGCTCTCTCTGGCCAGGAACTCCGGGTGCTGGCGCTGGTCGCGGCAGGCAAGACCAACAAAGAGGTCGCTGAGGAAATGGCTCTCAGCAACAAGACCGTAAAAAATTATCTCAGTAACATTTTCGACAAACTTCAGATCAACCGGCGTTCGCAGGCCGCGGTGATCTACAGCGAAAATCACGGACGAAAAAAGAACGAGCCCTGACCCGGATGACCGCAAACGAAGTTGGAGCGGAGAATCGCCCCTCGCCGCCGGCTGCCACGTCAGGCTCAGAAATTAAGTTGGGAAGCGTACTGCGCCCGCTCCGCCGAGGTTTGCATTTCCGTCCAAAGGGCCAGCGTCCAAGCCTTGGGATTGGGTGTCGGGGTCAGACCTTCGTCGAAATGGAACTTCATGTGGCCGTTGTCGGTAATCGAGCCCAAGACGAACGAACCGCACAGATCAGTGTCGTTATTGCCACCACCGTTGCAGCGTAGTTGCGAATAAGGCGCGGTCAGACAGCCATAAAAACTGCCATTGCCGCTTACCACACAGTCAGCCGAGGTGGTGGTGTAAACTTCCAGCGCACCCGCCCAGCTCGTCGTGTTGACGTCGCTGTTGCCGATGGCCACCGGCCCATCGATGTAGATCGTCGCTTTTCCGCACGTTGCGGGGGCAACCGGCGACACCGTCGCGGCCGCCTGCAAGACCATGAGTCCACCCGTCATGCTGGTATTGGTGCCCACGATGACCACGTTCGTGCCGGAGGTGATATTCACCGCGCCGATCGTCGCACCGTTGGTGTAATAGTAGTAGGGAGCGGCGGCAGTCGCAGTGCCGGCCGCGATCGCTGCAGTGCGAGCGGTGACATCTGCGGCCCGGGGCAGTGTCGCGGGAATCGTGGCGCCCAGACTGACGCCCGACGTGGCGCCCAAATTTATCGGATAGGTCGGCATCACGAAGGGATACGAGAAATTGCCGATGGTCTGCCCGGTGACCGTGCCACCCGTGATGGCTACACCCGGCCCCCCCATCACATTTCCCGCCACGGTGCCATTGGAAAGGTCAAGGGTACCGGTGAGACTGGCGACTGTGGTATTCGCGCGCGCGGTTCCCGCATTTTAAAGTGCATAGGGCGGCAAGCCGTTGGGACTCGAAATATAACTGTTCGCGAGCGGCCGACCGTTCCAATTTATTCCACCCGAATCCAAAGCCACCACGCCTTTCGCCAAGGCGCCATTCTTGGTTAGGATGATCTTGACGGTCTTCTCCACCGGAGCCCCATCGATTGGGGTTATGGTGGCCTTGGCCACGACAAAGGGAACGACCGCTGAGCCGTTATAGCCCGCGACCCAGACCTTCACTGTGCCACTCGCTCCTTGATCCAGATTGGGAAAGTCGAAGGTGCGCGTCGCGGAAAGCCGGGCCGTGGCACTCGCCCCGGTGCCACCGCCGCCCGTTAAAGTTAACGTGGGGGACGTGGTGTAACCAGTCCCGGGATTGGTAATGTTGATGCTGGCAACACCTACTACCGGCGTCAAAACTCCGGCGATCGTAACATAGGAAGTCGCAACCGTAGCGGTGGCGATGGCACCCGTCCCACCGCCGCCGGTGATGGTGACCGTTGGAGCGGAAGTGTAATTGGAGCCGCAACTGTCCACATAAGCGTCCGCCACCGTGTTGCCGAGGGTCCAGGCGCTCCCCGGGGTTTGCCAGGCGGCCGCGATTGAAGCAGGATCGGTCGCATTGCCCAGGCGATTAAAACTCCAAACCGCCTCCTCCGTGCCAGCTTCGGCAAGGTTGTTCGCTGCGTCCGCGAAGAAGGTGCGATGGGCAAGTTTCAAAGAATTGGTGGAAAGTTTGATATACCCCACCAAGGTGATCCCGATAATAATGGCAAAAATCAACGCTGTGATCAGAACGCTGCCGCGATGGGCTGGTCCGCGGACTCCGGATTGAGAACGTGAAACAGAATAAGTTTTCATATTGAGATGTTACGGAGGGTGAAGGCGGAGGAACGGATGACCTGGGTGGCCGCGGCAACGCCGATATCGCTGCGAGTCACGCTGATTGAAATTTGCACATGCTTGAGGCCGGCGTCGCTGATCGTGCTGCCCGGAATAGGACTCCCCGCCGCGTCGTAGCGCAGGAAAGTTACCGCGCTAACTCGATTAACGAGGATCTGCCGACCCACGGTGGCGGCTACATTGTTGCCGGGCACGCGGAAGAGCCTTAACTTCGTGGTATCCTCGGGGTCCGTTTCATAGCCGTAGGTCACCTGAGTTTGGGCGGTGAGGCTGTTGTTGGGAATCGTCAGGGTAAAATAGGTGACAACGCTGCCGGATGGGTTTCGGGCAAAATTGTTGGACATGCGCGCATCAATTCCCAGCTGTTCAAATGCCCGTCTCGTTTGTGATTCCATCATCGAATAATTGCTTATTCTCACGCCACTGCGGACGAGCATCAAAAAGGCCGTCAGTGTGCCCGCCAGGATGAACGATCCCAGCGACGCCGCAATCAACACCTCGACGAGCGTGAATCCTCGCGAGCGCTTGGATCGGGATAAAAAGTTAAGAGATGAAGCCATCATAAAGTCCGTTTTTTCCGTAATAGGTGATATAACTCCGCGAAAGAGTGCGGCCGTCGAAGGTGGTCCAGGTGATCGTGAGCGTTACCTTGATCATACCGGTGTGAACGTTTTCGGCGAGGCGGGTCATGGTCATGCTGCTGCCAATATCCCCGGTGCCGGTGTACAATGCCGCGTTAATGGGAACGTTCGTGGGAGTCGTGGCGTATGCGCTGACTCCACTTCCGACCGTCCCGGTGCCGGCCGTGGTGCCATCACCCCATTGAGTGAGGCGCATTTTCTCGAGTTCACTTTGCATGATTTGCGAAGCGAAGCTGAGCCTACGTGCGGTATCCAAACTGGCAAAACCCCGCCCCATGACTTGGATGGAGGAAGCGATGGCGAGGGCCATCACCGCGGCAGCCATTGCCACTTCGAGAATGGTGAAACCGGCATTTTTTCTACTGCGTGGACCTCTTTGCATGATCCCATCCTATCGACATTTTCGGCTTTCCGGTAGAGGCCTATTTCACCTCTTAAGCCTCTGGCACCACTAGGGCCAATCTACCCTGATTCTAATCGTTTTTACCTTTCGCCGCTACATGGGTAATCGGCGTCAAATCCTCTCACGCGGCTTAATCATTCCTGGAAAAAGGCTTGGTAGTCCGGAAGAAATATCCGGGTCGACGTTCTGATCCTCGACTGGAAAGCGGAGCAAATGCCCGGTTTGAACGCGTAGAAAAAGCGTCCCGCAGCGTTCGGCATTCCTGGGAGCAAACACCATGAGACGTTGAGGTCAACGCGCTCAACCGCCCGGCCTCACAGCTTCACCACGGCGCTCACTACCAGCAGCGGAATGGTCGTGTTGTGACGCACCTTGTCGATCGTGCTGCCGTGGATGAGGTCGCCGATGAGTTTGTGGCCGTGCGACGCCAGCGCGATCAGATCGCAGCCGGACCGTGCGGCAATCCTGACAATCTCATTCGGTGGATTGCCGAGGGCCAGCAGTGTGTCCACCTGGAGTCCGGTCGCCCGGAGTTGCGCAGCGGTGCTTTCCAAATACTCGCTGTCCGCCTTCATTTCGGCGGACTCGGCCAGCTTCAACTGCTCGAAATTGCGAGCCGCCCAGCCATCGGCCACATGCAACAACAGGAGCTCCGCGCCCACCTGCGCGGCCAGCCGGCTGATATGCGGGAGCAAGCGCTTGTCGGCTTCACCGTTTTCTAATGCCACAAGAATTTTCCGGTACATGGTTAGTTTCCTCCACCAGTCACGCCGGCAATATCGAGCAGCAGTTTCACATTGAGGCCGATGATGACCAAAGTGATGGTCCAGCCCAGCAGTTTTATCCACCACGGATTGACGAATTCACCCATCTTGGATTTTTCGCCAGTAAAGCGCATCAGCGGCCAGCAGGCGAAGCCCAGCTGCATGCTGAGACAGACCTGACTGGCGACGATCAAGGCGGTGGATTTGCTCTCCCCGTATATGCCGATCACAATCACCGCCGGAACAATCGCGATCGCCCGCGTGATCAACCGGCGCAGCCAGGGCCGTAACCTGATGTTGAGAAAACCCTCCATGATAATCTGCCCCGCCAGCGTCCCGGTCAGAGTCGAATTCTGCCCCGAAGCCAGCAAGGCGACGGCGAAAAGCACGCTGGCAAAAGTGACGCCCAACACACCGTCGAGCAAGTGATAGGCCGACTGGATTTCTCCCACGTCGGAATGTCCGGTCCCGTGAAAGGCCGCCGCCGCCAGCACGAGGATGGCCCCGTTGATGAACAGCGCGAACATCAGCGCAAAGGTTGAGTCGATGGTGGCAAACTTGATCGCCTCGCGCTTGCCGCCGGCCGTCTGCTCGTATTTGCGCGTCTGCACGATGGAGGAATGCAGGTAAAGATTATGGGGCATCACCGTGGCGCCAAGAATACCAATCGCCGCATAGAGCATGGCCGGATTCCGGAAGATGTCACTGACGGGCACAAAACCCAGGAGCACTCCTCCCACGTTTGGTTTGGCGAGAAACAGCTCAACGGCAAAGCAGGTGCCAATGGTCAGGATGAGGGTGACGACGACCGCCTCCAGATAACGAAAGCCTTTGTTCTGAAGCAACAGCACCACCATTACATCCACGGCGGTGATGATGCAGCCCCAGACCAGCGGGATGCCAAACAGCAACTGCAACGCGATGGCCGAGCCGATCACCTCCGCCAGATCACAGGCGGCAATGGCAAGTTCGCACAGGATCCACAGGAACCACACCACCGGCCGCGGGTAGTGATCACGGCACGCCTGGGCGAGGTCACGACCAGTGGCAATGCCAAGCTTCACGCACAGGTGCTGCAGTAGAATCGCCATCAGATTTGAAATGAGGATGACCGAGAGCAGCGTGTAACCGAACTGGGAACCACCCACGAGATCCGTGGCCCAGTTGCCGGGATCCATGTAGCCCACGGCCACCAGAAAACCCGGCCCGGAAAACGCGAGCAGCTTGCGCCAGAAACCCGCTCCTGCCGGCACGGCGACAGTGCGGTGAGATTCGGGCAGGCTCGAGTCCGCCCGCGCCCGCCGCCAGCCGGAATCAACCGCGACCGTCGTGTCGACCTGTTCCGGTGGTGAGCTTGAATCCATGCTGGTATTCCAGTAAACGAATAAATTTAGACAAGACTAATATTTAAGGAAACGCCTTCGCCCTTGTCAGTCTTTCCCAGCCGGTGCATTGCATCCATTACATGCCGAAAAACTTCGCACGACTGGTTTTTGCGCTCACCGTCGTGTTTTTCTGCGCCTTTTTTCTCTGGCCGGTGCTGCAGATTTTAAAGGGCGGATTCATTGACGCTGACGGCAAGCTGACCTTTGCCTACCTCGCCTCGCTTCTCACCGACTCAATCTATGTGGGGGGGCTGTTCAACTCGTTCCTCCTCGCCCTCACCACGACCGTCTTTGCCCTGCTGATCGCGCTGCCCCTCGCGTTTATCACGGACCGTTTCATTTTTCCGGGAAAGAGTTTTTTGGGCTCAATCATTCTCGTGCCGATGATTCTGCCTCCCTTTGTCGGGGCGATCGGCATCAAGCAAATCCTCGGGCAATATGGAGCATTGAACGCCTTTCTCATCGATCTCGGCGTCCGCCCCGAGGGCTGGACGTTCGACTGGTTGGGAGCAAACCAGTTTCTGGGCATCGCACTCGTGAATGCGTTCAGCCTTTACCCGATCATCTACCTCAATGCGGTCGCGGCCCTGGCCAACATCGATCCGGCGATGGAGGAAGCCGCGGCCAATCTTGGCTGCGTGGGCTTCCGCCGCTTCTTCAAAATCACCCTGCCCCTGATCAAGTCCGGGCTGTTCGCCGGCGGCACCATCGTTTTCATCTGGGCCTTCACCGATCTCGGCGTCGCGTTGATCTTCGATTATTCCCGCGTGACGTCCGTACAGATTTTCTACGGCCTGAAAGATATTGGCGGCAATCCATTCCCCTATGCGCTGGTGGCGGTCATGCTTTTTAGCTCGGTGCTGTTCTATGCCCTCGGCAAGGGCCTCTTCGGGCGCGATGCCTATGCGATGATGGCCAAGGCCACTTCCTCCGGCGGACCGAAGGGACTGCCCCGGCTGCGCGCGTGGTTTTGCACGTTGTTTTTTGGCGCGGTGACCTTCATCGCCATCCTGCCCCACCTCGGCGTCGTGCTGGTGGCGTTTTCCAACGACTGGTATGCCACGGTGCTGCCGCGCAATTTCAACCTGCATAATTTCGAGATCGCCCTCGGCCACGATCTCACCGTGCCGGCCATCGCGAACAGTTTGAAGTACGCCAGCATCGCCACGCTGATCGATCTCGGGCTGGGCATCGTGCTGGCCTACGTGATCGTGCGCTCCAATCTCGCGGGACGGCAGATCCTGGATTTCCTCGCGATGCTGCCCCTCGCCGTGCCAGGCTTGGTGCTGGCATTCGGGTACCTCGCCATGAGCCAGGACGGAAAGTTGTTTTCATTTTTAAACCCGACCAGGGATCCCACGATTCTGCTCATTATCGCCTATTCGGTTCGCCGCCTGCCCTATGTCGTTCGGTCCGCCGCGGCCGGCTTCCAACAAACGAGCGAGACCCTGGAGGAAGCCGCCCAAAACCTCGGCTGTCCACCGCTCAAAGCGGTCTACAAAATCACCCTCCCGCTCATCATGGCCAATCTTATCGCCGGCGGATTGCTCGCCTTCTCCTTCGCCATGCTGGAGGTATCGGACTCGCTCGTGCTCGCGCAGAAGCAGGCGTATTACCCGATCACCAAGGCGATCTACGAACTCTTCCAGTTGCTCGGCGATGGCAAGTACATCGCCTCCGCCCTCGGCGTATGGGCCATGGCTTTCCTGGGGATCACTATCGCGGGCATGACTATCTTGCTCGGCAAAAAACTCGGCGCAATTTTCCGCGTGTGAAGACCGAAATTTCTCCGGATTCCCCAGAAACTCAAAGCCAGGCCGTTTGCCTCCCCGCGCGCAGGACTGTGGAAAACAGCTGCGCCGACCAATCGGTGTTTATGGGTTTGATCCAAGATTGATTCCATTTTTGTGTATTCTGAGAATTCTGTGGTGATCTCATAACCTGTCCATGCCCTACCTGATCGCTGTTTCCCTGCTCTGGGCGTTCTCCTTTGGCCTGACCAAGGGTTTGACGGCGGGTATTGATGGAACATTCGTCGCCGCCGCCCGCGTGGGCTTGGCGCTGCTGGTTTTCCTGCCGTTCCTTCGCTGCAAAGGCCTGACTTGGCGCACCGGCTTCGCCCTTTCGGCCCTCGGCGGAGTGCAATTCGGCGTCATGTATCTCGCCTACAACGCGAGTTTCCTCCTGCTGCAAGCTCACGAGGTTGCGCTCTTCACGCTCACCACGCCCATCCTCGTCACGCTGCTGGCCGATGCACTCGATCGCACCTTCCGCGTCCGGGCTCTTGCCGCCGCTTTGCTCGCCGTAATCGGTACGGCCGTGATCGTTTTTCAAGGCAAGGAAATCCGTCCGACGCTCATTGGGCTCCTCCTCGTGCAGCTCTCCAACCTCGCATTCGCCATTGGTCAGGTCGGCTACAAGCGGCTGCGGACAAAGCATCCCGCACTCCGCGACCGGGAAATCTTCGCCCTGCTCTATGCGGGCGCTTTCGTCTTTACCCTCCTCGCTCTGCTGATTCGTGGCAGTATTCCACCGAGCCTCACGTCAACCCAGATCACGACCTTGCTTTATCTCGGCATCATCTCCTCCGGAGTCGGTTTTTTCCTCTGGAACCGGGGAGCAACCCTCGTCGCCACCGGCACCCTTGCCGTGATGAACAACGCCAAAATCCCGCTCGCAGTCATGTGCTCCCTGCTTTTTTTCGGCGAATCCGCCGATCTACTTCGCCTGCTCGCGAGTCTGATTCTGATGGGCGCCGCGGTGTGGCTGGCTGAGAAACGCTGAATTCCCCCCCCTGGAACCCGGAGCTTTTATGATCAGATCTTTTTCTGCGCCGCGTAATCGGCCGGCGTGTCGATGTCGTTGGCGAGTGCGGGCAAATCCACAGTCGCCAGATAGCGCGCGGGAGTGTTGAGCAAGTCGCGGGCGCCGGTGTCGCCGCTCAGGGCCAGGAGCGCCGGAAAATGTTCGCGGAGAAAAATCGCCGGGGCTCCGTTGCGTCCCTGATAACGGGCCGCGATGATGCTCCGGCGGGTGGCGGCCTGCACGGCGATGAGTTGGGCGATCACCCCGGCGGAAAAGGCCGGTTGATCGCATAGCGCGACAACGACGCCGTCGAGCGACGGCGAGGATCTCTGGATCACCGCGAGGCCCGTACGAATTGAGGAGGCCATGCCCTCCGCCCATCCGGCATTCTCCGCGATCAGAACCGGATGGTGCGCAAGCAAAGGCGCGATCTTATCCGCCTGCGCTCCCAACACGACGACGACCGGTCGGGCCGCAGAGGCCAACGCGGCTTCGATGGCGCGCAGAAGCAGAGGCCGGCCATCAAGCATGAGCAATTGCTTGGGCTCACCCATTCGCGTGGAAGCACCGGCCGCGAGAATAATTGCGCCAAAAAGGAGCGGATTATCACTGTCCCGGTTTCCGCCGGCTGCCGTTCCTTCATTCATGAATCGGGCGATTGCGTTCGCGCAGCGGCCGGGCGTCGCGGCCCGCGAGCGTCGCGCAAATTTCCGCAACGATACTGAGCGCGACTTCCGTCGGCGACTCGGCGCCGAGGTCCAGCCCCACCGGGGCGTGGAGTCGCTTCAGCTGCTCAGGCGTGATCTCCACGCCATCCTGAACCAGGTCGGCGAGAATTTTTTCCCCGCGTTGTTTGGGCCCGAGCAAGCCGACATAACGCAAGGGAAGGTGCAACAGATCGCGCAGTAACGGTACGTCATGCACGTAGTGATGAGTCATGACCACAGCCACTCCGTCAGGAACGGTGGAAGCGTTTTCTCGCGCACCGAAGACCCGGCCCACTAGTTCCGACGCAGGAGCGACCAGCAGTGCGTCAGCGCCCGGAAAGCGCTCCATCGTGACGAATTCGGGACGCGGATCCGCCATGGTGACATGCCAGCCAAGTTCCCTCGCAAGCCGCACCAGCGGCTGGGCGTCGTCGCCGGCGCCAAAAATGACAAGTGAAACGGGCGGATGGATGGCTTCGAAAAAAACGGTGGCAGCGCCCACTTGGGCAGAAAGTTCATTCGCCAGATGGGTGCCCAGCAGGGCGGAATCCGCGGAACGCCAGACCACCGCCAGTTCAGTCGCTTCACGCGCTTTGAGTTGAACGGTGAGGATCCGAACCCAATTCGGAGATGGCGGGATTTTTTCCAGTAAGATCTGCACGACTCCGTGACAGCCAAGTCCTACGCCCCAGACCAGGTCATTTTCCAAGCTGGTGTCGTAAGTAATCAGCTCGGCGCAGCCCGTTGCCGCCACCCGCCGGGCCCGCACCACGATGTCCTCCTCAAGACAGCCGCCGCTGATGGAGCCGATGCGGTTTCCCTCAGCGGTCACGAGCAAACGCGCGCCTGGACGCCGGTAGGACGAACCGGAAGCGGCCACGAGCGTGGCGAGAACAGGGGACGCGTCGCCGTTTCCGGACAGATAACTTACGATGGAAGCCAGTTCGTTCACAGCGGCGGATGGATCTCCCCGATGCGCGTCAGGCCATCACCCGCAGCAGCACGGTCACGAGGAACGAACCGACCACGATGGAAAATGTTTTGGTGGTCAAAACCACCTCGACGGCCAGAGACATTCGCTGGTTAATACTCACTTTCCGCAACAACAGCACCATCACGACCGAGGCCACGGCCTCATCCGCGTAAAGCAGCGACATCATGTGCATCAGCTTGAAGCCGATAAACCCAATCGCTCCGCGGATCGCGACATCCACGATCGCCACTGTCATCAGTCCACTCCAGAAAACTTCCGAGTTCCAATATTTGCAGGAAAGCTTCAGCGCCGCGAGAGTCAGAATCCATTTTATGCCCAATTCGATGGCGAAACCGAGGACGTTAAAGGGCGGCGGCCCCGGGGGCGGACGGTCGTGTTCGGCTTCCATGCCCATAATCGCCTTTTCCATTTGGGCGCGCGCCTTGGCGTCTGCGTCCGCCTGTTCTTTCTCCATTTTTTCGAATTCGCCTAACTGCGCCTTGGTCGGAGCGGGCTCGACCGGATCTGCGGTGGGCAGGGGAAGTGGCGCCACCGTTTTTTGTGCCGCTGGCGCCGCCGGCGTAAGCCCAGTCATCTCCACGACCCGTTTGTTCCTTAACTGAATGCGAACCCCGTTCTTGTAGGTCAGCACTTCGGTGTCGCCACGTCCAATGGCTGATATCGGCTGCCCAAGTTCTTGGAGGACGTTCACGCGGGCGGTCCCGATTTCCACGGCCAACAACGGGCGGGAGAGAAGAAAGCCCGCCATCAGGGCGATAAAACAAGACGTCAAATAGCGTCGCATGAAGTCCCGACACTGTGGCCGGGATTTGGTCCCGGCCAAGAAAATAGTCCCGGCCACGCTCCACTTTTGTTTCCGCCGGCAACCACCGGTAGCATTTATTGAAACCTGCCCCAAGAGGAACGATCCTCACAAAAAGTCGCCCCCTGCTGGAGCCATCACCACTTTTCAGTAAACCCGATTAATTATCGATCACCTCGTCTGAAAGCAGCCACTTGTCGATTATCGCCTTCAGCTTGGGCAGGGTGATGGGCTTGCTCAGGTAGTCGTTCATGCCAGCCTGCAGGCAGAGATCGCGGTCACCCTCCATGGCATTGGCGGTCGAGGCGATGATGGGCAATTTGCTGTAACGTCCACCGAGGGTCCGGATGCGTCGTGTCGCCTCGATGCCATCCATCACCGGCATCTGCCAGTCCATCAGGACCAGCCCGTAACGAACTCCTTGGACGAGTTCCAGCGCCTGCTCTCCGTCGGAGGCGACATCACTGGTCACCCCGCAACGGTTGAGGAGGGACTGGATGACTTTCTGATTTACGAGATTGTCATCGACCACGAGGATGCGCATTTCCCGGTTTGTGGTGGAGGGAGGCCAGTTTGCCGCGACAGGCGCGGAACTGCGGGTGCCGGTATCCAGCCGGTTGAGCATCCCGAGGAGTTGAGAATACTTCAGCGGCTTTCGCAGCATGCCGATCACGTGCTCCACATCCGAAACCAAGGCGTGGTTGGCGTGGACCACGATATCAAGCCTTCGCGAGCCCGCTTCCTCCCTGATGCGCGTGAGCAGGGCCGGACGAAACTCGGCAGCGAAACCGGCAAAAACAAGATTCGTGGCGGGTGAATTACGGATCGCCGGGATCGCCTCTTCGATCGTGGAGGACTCATTCACAATAAAAGACCAGCTTTCAAGAATATCGCGCAACACCCGCCGGCAGGCGACCGAGGGGTCGACAATCAACGCATGCCGCGTCGACGGAAGAGCGGGAAACACCTCGCTCCCCCTGACCTCCGCCATCATGACATGGAAACGAAAGGTGGAGCCTGAGCCCGCCTTGCTTTCGACGGAAATCCGGCCGCCCATCATCTCGCAGAGTCGCTTCGACACGGCGAGGCCCAGGCCAGTGCCGCCGAAGCGGCGGGTCGTGCTGTCGTCGCCTTGGGAGAAGGGTTTAAACAAGCGCGACATGGCCTCAGGCGGAATTCCGATTCCACTGTCTTTCACTTCGAAATTCACCCCCACCCGGCCGCCGCCATCCGGCTCGATGTCACCATAAATCGACACCTCGCCGGAAGCGGTGAACTTCACCGCGTTGCTGGCAAGATTGAGCAGAATCTGGCGCAGGCGGCCAGGGTCGCCATTCGCCAGCGAGACCGCTCGCGGATTGAAATGACAGATCAGCTGCAATCCTTTTTGCTCGGCGGTCAGCGCCACCAGGTCGGAAACTTCCTCCAAAACCGTGCGGACATCAAAATCGATGGCCTCAAGATCGAGTTTGCCCGCCTCGATTTTCGAG
>JANYDX010000271.1 GCA_025363395.1 Verrucomicrobiota bacterium | reverse complement strand
CATTCGTAGCAGTAGTTGCCCAGCAGCGGCTTGATTTGCTGTTCGAATGAGATTGAAGGCGTTGGTTTTCCGGCCAGCGACGGCGCGGCAAGGAGACCCAGTGCCGCCACGGGAATGAGCAACAGACTGGCGAGGACGTCGCGCATTATTTTTTGAGCATGCCCTGGTCACCGAGCCATTCGACGAAGCGGGTGGGCCAGCTGGAAACCGCGAGATCGGGCCGGTCCTCGCGCACGCCGAAGCCGTGTCCGCCACGGTTGTAGATGTGCAGTTCGGCGTTCACCCCGGCCTGGCGGAGTATGATGAAAAACGTCGCGAGTTGTTCCGGCATGCGGTCGTCAAAGGCGCAGGCAAGAAACGCGGGTGGTGTATTTCCCTTGGAAATTTTGAAGTCGGTCCGCTGCAGGCCGCCCGGGTAAATGGGGGCGAAAAAATCCGGACGCGAGGACAGGCGTTCAACGGGGTCGGCGGCGGCGGGCCGGCCGGTGTCATGATGCGTGGCGGCCAGCAGGGCGACTTCACCTCCGGCGGAAAATCCGAGGATGCCGATGCGGTCGGTCTTGATGTTCCATTCGGTAGCCCGGCTGCGAATCAGGCGGATGGCGCGTTGTGCGTCGGCGAGTGCGTCGATTTCGATCTTGTACGGCGAATTGCCCGCGATGTCGCGGGCGAGCCGGTATTTGAGGACAAAGGCGGCGATACCGCGCGCGGCGAGCCAGCGCCCCAGATCATAACCTTCGCGGTCGATGGTCAGCTGCCAGTGTCCGCCGCCCGGTGCGATGATCACGGCGGCCCCAGTGGCTGTTCCCGGGGCGGGCAGGAAGGGCGTGATGCTGGGCTGGTGGATGTTGAAGATGATGGGGAAAACAATATCCGGCTCCTGCCGCCAGCTGACGCTTTCCGGTTCGCTGCGCCGGGCTTCGGATCCGGGTGCGCCTGCCGGCCAGAGTGGAATTGAGTCGGGGTGGATCGATTCCACGGGATCGTAGGCGGGAATGGGCGGTCCTTTCGGATCGGAATTCATCGGCAATATCTTCACCGGGCGTGCGGCGGGCAATTCGGCGGCGTACGTGAGGCTCACGCAAGCGACGACCAGCACGGCCAGGCGCAGAAGGGGGGATAGGGGCATGCGCATCAGGTTGCCGCGCCAAGCGGCAGGGTAAAGCGCAGGGATGGGCTGACAGTCTGATCGTCCGGCAATAAGGATCCCCGGGGCATTGATCAAATTCACTCCGTGTCTGTTTCTGGCGTTTTTGTAGGAGCTTGCGTGCAGGCGATTCGGAAAGCGTGTGCCCATGGACCGCCACGAAAATCGCCTGCAAGCAGGCTCCTACAATAATTCGATCGGCGCGCGGGATGGGATATTTTTCTCCAGCCGATCCCGGAAAAGCCAGCGGGCGAGGGCAGGCATCAGCAGCATGGCGCCGAGCATGTTGAAGAGAAACATGAACGCGAGAAGCACACCCATGTCGGCTTGAAACTTGATGGCGGAAAATGCCCACGTGCCGACGCCGATCGCAAGTGCTAGGCCGGAAAACACCACGGAGGTTCCCATGGTGGCGAACGATTCGCAGAGGGCGTCTTCCAGCGGTTTTCCTTCCCGAAGTTTTTCCAGTAGCGCGGAACAGAGATAGATTCCATAGTCCACGCCGATGCCCACGCCGAGTGCGACGACCGGCAGGGTGGAAGTTTTCAGGCCGATTTGCAGGTGAACCATCAGGGCGTAGGCCAGATCCGATACGATCACCAGCGGCAGCACCACGCAAACGGTGGCGCGCCAGGAACGGAACGAAATGAGGCAGAGCACAATGATCGCCGCGTAGAGCCACGCCACCATCGGGAACTGGGCGGCCTCCACCACTTCGTTGGTGGCGGCCATCACGCCGACATTGCCGGTGGCGAGCTGGAATTTCACCCGGTCGGTGGCGTGTTGCGCCCGAAAATCCTTCACGGCTGCGACCACCCGCTTGATGGTCTCGGCCTTGTGGTCCCGCAGATAAATCATGACCGGGATGACGCTGCCGTCATTGTTGAGGAGCCCGCTGGAGGTTTCGACGGGGGACACCGATTGGGCAAGCATCTCCTTATTGCGGGGGACGACCCGCCACTTGAGACTGCCTTCGTTCCAGCCGGCGGTGATCGTCTTCGCGACATCCGTGAGCGCCATGGTGGATTGTACTCCTTC
>JANYDX010000269.1 GCA_025363395.1 Verrucomicrobiota bacterium | reverse complement strand
GGAGATTACGCCATATGAGCCAGACCATCACCCAGACAAAATCCGACCTGCCGCCCGAGTGGCTGCGGGTCGTGCAGGAAAATGTCGAGTCGCTTCGTTTCGGCGTCGTGCAGCTCGTCGTCCACGACGGCCGCGTTACGCAGATCGAGCGCACGGAAAAGACCCGGCTGCAGGGCAACCGCGACTCTCAACCTGCTGAATAATATTTTCCGCCCACCGTACTCACGGCGGCTGATTACACCTCCATCCAAATACATTAAGACTGACCCGTCCGCGGGAAGTCGGATTCAAGACCAATCAAACCCACTCCCATGAGGAATTCATTCCTTCGTAAATTCACGCCAGCCACTGTTGCCCTGGTGCTTTTGTCCACTGTCGTGCCGCGTCTCACCGCGGCCGACGCCGATGACTTGAAAGTCTTGCGCGACCAGATCCGTGCGCTCGAACAAAAACTTCTCGTGCTCGAGCGCAAGCAGGAGATCAAGGATGAGGATGCCGCTACCGCTGCGAAGGCTGCACCCAAGATTAGCATCACTGACAAGGGTTTCACGCTCGCATCCGCTGACAGCGCCAACTCCTTCAAGCTACGCGGCCTCGTCCAGTTTGATGCGCGGGTTTTCCTCAACGACAACGGCATCGTAAACAACTCCTTCCTGCTGCGGCGTGCGCGCATTATCACCGAGGGGACGTTCGCCAAGAATTACTCATTCCAGATCGTGCCTGAATTTGGCGGCGGTAGCGCTACTGCGGCCAGCGCCTTCACCGTGCTCGACGCCAATCTTGGTGTCACGATTAGTAAGGAGCTTCAATTCAAGTTCGGCAAGTTCAAGGAACCGGTTGGCCTGGAAATGCTGTCTTCAGATTCCTGGACCTTCTTCAACGAGCGCTCACTCGCCACCAACTTGGTGCCAAACCGCGATATTGGAGCGCAGGCTTCAGGCGAGTTGTTCAACGGCACGGTTAACTACTCTGCTGGTATTTTCAACGGCATCGCTGATGCGGCCAGTTCCACCAATGCCGACTTCGACAATGAAAAGGACGTCGCAGGCCGCGTGTTTGTTTCGCCATTCAAGAACGACGCGGGTTCTCCGGTCCAGGGCCTCTCGTTCGGGCTCGCCGGCACCTTGGGCCGCCAGAAGGGCACCTCCGGCCGAACCGCGGGTTACAAGACCGATGGCCAGCAGACTTTCTTCAGCTACGCCGCCACGACGGTCGCCGACGGTCAGAGCTGGCGCGTATCGCCTCAATTTGAGTATCGCAACGGCTCGTTCGGTGCGATCGGCGAGTACGTTTTCTCGACAGTCAATGTCCGTCCAAGCGCGACCGGCGCCAAGGCCGAGTTGAAAAACAAGGCATGGCAGCTTTCCGCTGGTTACGTGCTGACCGGCGAGGATTCCTCCGCGACGGGCGTGGTGCCAAAGCAGAATTTCGATTTTGCCAACGGCACTTGGGGCGCATTCGAAGTCGCCGTTCGTTTCGCCGATCTGAAAATCGACGACAAGGCTTTCCCGCTCTATGCTTCCGCCGCAACCAACGCCGACGAAGCCGCCAATTTCGGCCTGGGTTTGAACTGGTACCTCAGCAAGGCCGTGCGCCTTACCTTCGATTACTACCAGACCAACTTTAATTTCGCGCCCGGTTCACCCCTGGTCTCGACCACGCCGTTGCTGCGTCAGGATGAGAAGGGATTTATCACCCGCTTCCAAGTGTCGTTCTGAAAATTATTTCCACCTTCAGTCATGAAATTCAAACATTACATTCTTTCTTTTCTCGCGGTGGCGGCGACGGCGCTCGCCCAGGCAAAATCCATCGAGCTGCTTAATGTCTCGTACGATCCAACCCGTGAGCTCTACGTCAACTACAACAAGGCCTTTGCGGCCCACTGGAAAACGCAGACCGGCGACGACGTCATCATCAAGCAGTCACACGGCGGCTCGGGCAAGCAGGCTCGTGGCGTCATTGACGGATTGCAGGCCGACGTGGTCACCCTGGCGCTCGCGGCCGACGTGGATGCGCTTTACGCCAACGCCAAATTAATCCCGCAGGACTGGCAGAAACGTCTGCCGGAAAATTCCACGCCTTATACGAGCACGATCGTTTTCGTCGTGCGCAAGGGCAACCCGAAGGGCATCAAGGATTGGGATGACCTGATCAAACCCGGCGTGTCCGTGATCACGCCCAATCCAAAAACCTCCGGCGGTGCGCGCTGGAACTACCTCGCGGCCTGGGCTTATGCCAAGCACAAGCAGGGTGGGGACGAGGGGGGCAAGGCTTTTGTGACGGCACTCTACAAGAATGTGCCAGTGCTCGACAGTGGGGCCCGCGGTTCGACCACGACCTTTGTGCAGCGCGGGATTGGCGACGTCGCCATCTCCTGGGAAAACGAAGCGTTCCTGGTCCTGAAGGAATTTGGCGCGGACCAATACGAGATCGTGGTTCCCTCGCTCAGCATCCTGGCTGAACCTCCGGTTTCGATTGTCGATAAAGTCGTGAAGAAGAAAGGTACCGAAGCGGTGGCGAAAGCCTACCTTGAGTATCTTTATTCCGATGAAGGCCAGGACATCGCGGGCCGGAATTTCTACCGCCCTCGCAACCCGACCATCGCGGCGAAGTATGACAATGTGTTTCCAAAGCTTGAACTGGTTACCATTGACGCTGAGTTCGGTGGTTGGACCAAGGCGCAGAAAACCCACTTTGCCGACGGCGGCGTTTTCGATCAAATCTATCAGAAGTAACCAACCTCTCCCGACCGTGGGCGCGCGTCACCAGGCGACCGGCACGCGCGCCCACTTCGGATTTAACTCCCTCGATTAACGTGAGCTTATCCCATTCTTCCCGTCCCGCTGCGGTCGCCCGCGGTGTTTCCCTCTCC
Source organism: Verrucomicrobiota bacterium (assembly GCA_025363395.1). GTDB lineage: Bacteria > Verrucomicrobiota > Verrucomicrobiia > Opitutales > Opitutaceae > Lacunisphaera. The sequence continues at coordinate 8,506 of JANYDX010000269.1, read as the reverse complement.
TATGATACTTCGCTGACCTCCCTGTTCGGCGAACAACTCGCCGGACTCTACGATCTCGTCCAGCGCTCGCAGTTCGTTTTTGGTTCGCCTCTCGGTCCGATCCAAGTGGCCAACCGCGCGTTCCATCTGCCCCGCTTTGTTTATTTTGGCCCGCACACTTCCGATGTTTCCCTGCGGCTGGCTTTTACCGCCGGACTCGATCACCGGGATTTGCGAAGCACCCTGGCGCTCCTGCATGTGGTGGAGCAGATCGCGCTGAAACCTGACATTGGGCAGGGGTTGAATCTCTCGTTTTTCCCCTTGGTTGATGTCCTCGGACTCGCGAGCCTCGCTGCGGAGCGCGATCTGGCGTCCGTCAATTGGTCGCAAACTGCCGAACCTGAAATCACCCTGCTGGAGCAGGATGCCCGTCTGTCCGGTTATCACGGATTTGTGCGGCTTGAAACGGTGCGGGGCCAGGATGTGGCGACGGTCCGGCTGAGGTTCGCGCCCAACGATTATCCGACTCCCGACGTGCAGCTGGTTTCTTCGGATGACTTCGAACCCTTCCGCGTACGTTGGGAATCCGACGCCGGCCATCCTCCTCAGGACGGACCTCTTTCCATTGCGGGCGATCTCGCGATTTCGCCCTTTGAACTCACCCTTCGGTTACCGGCGGCGTGGCCAGCTGAACAGTATCGGGACGCAACTGCTTCCATTTTGAAACGTTTTATTATCCGCTACCGGGGATTCCTTGCGTACGGACAAAACCTTTAATCAATCATGTCATCGTCCTTCGTCCGTCTTCTTTCCTCTCTCTGCTTCGCAGCTGGGCTGGCTGTATCCGCATCACGCGCAGAAACCACGCTGCTCAATGTCTCCTACGACGTGACGCGCGAGTTTTATAAGGAATATAATCCTGCCTTTATCGCGCACTGGAAGGAAACGGGCGGGGAGACGGTCACAGTTAACCAATCCCACGGCGGCTCCTCCAAACAGGTGCGGGCCGTGATTGACGGCTTGCAAGCCGACGTGGTGACGATGAATGGAATCCCCGACGTCGACCAGCTGGCGAAGATAAATCTGATTCCTGCCAACTGGGCGACCCGTCTTCCCAACGGGAGCGTGCCTTATACGTCGACCATCCTCTTCGTCGTCCGCAAAGGTAATCCCAAGGGCATCAAAGATTGGTCGGACTTGGCGAAGCCGGGGGTGTCCGTGGTGATACCCAATCCGAAAACCTCTGGCAATGGACGGTATAGTTATCTCGCTGCGTGGGGTTATGCGCTGCGCCAGCCGGGCGGCGACGAGACGAAAGCCCGGGATTTTGTGAAGAAAATTTTCGCCAATGTTCCCGTGTTGGACACAGGTGGCCGTGGGGCGACGACCACCTTTGGTCAACGCGGCATTGGTGACGTGCTGTTAACTTTTGAAAACGAAGTCGCCCTCGCGATCAAGGAGCTTGGTTCCGATGCGGTGGAAGCGGTGGTCCCGAGCGCCAGCGTGCTTGCGGAAAATCCGGTCGTGTGGGTGGACAAAGTCGTGAACAAGAAAGGAACGACTAAACTGGCAAAGGCGTATTTGGACTATCTCTACAGTCCCGCGGGGCAGGAACTCGCCGCGAGGCATGGTTTTCGTCCCACCGATCCGGCGATTCTGGCAAAACATGCAGATCGGTTTCCTCCGATTGCGTTGTTCTCGGTTCCGGAAGTGTTCGGCAGCTGGGCTGCGGCGCAGAAAACTCATTTCTCCGACGGTGGGATCTTCGATCAGATCTACGCGACGAAATAACGCCCTGCCAGCTTGCCATGGTGTCTTTCGCTCAGTCGACGGAATTGCCGGATTCGCGAGTTTTGCTCGGACCTTTGTTCGCGCTCGCTGAACGGACGCGCGAGCTGAAAGGGCGGGTCGTTGGAAAATTCGGACACGGCGACAGCGAGACTGAACTAACGCGCTTTCACTTTGCAGGACCCGACGCGGGACATGATCCGATCCGGATCGGGTTGTTTGCGGGAGTTCATGGTGACGAACCAGCCGGCTGTACTGCACTGGTGGAATTCCTGACCGCCCTCGCGGCCGAGCCGCAACGTGCCGCCGGTTATGACTTGTGGGTTTATCCTGTCGTTAACCCCACCGGTTATGGAGCAGGCACCCGCGAAACCCGGGCGGGGAAGGATTTGAATCGTGAGTTTTGGCGTAACTCAGCTGAACCGGAGGTGCGGTTGCTTGAGGCGGAACTGCGCGCTCACCGTTTCGACGGGATCGTTACTATGCATGCGGACGACACGTGCGAGGGGCTTTACGGCTATTCGCACGGTCGCACGCTCGACGAAATGCTGCTGGCGCCAGCTCTGAGCGCGGCCGAACGGGTGCTGCCGCGGGACCGCAGGGCGATGATCGACGGATTTAACGCGCGGGATGGTGTCATCAGCGATTGTTTTCAAGGCATTCTTTCCTGTCCGCCCGAACAAAATCCTCGGCCTTTTAACCTTATTTTCGAGACACCGGCTCGCGCACCGTTTAAAGATCAGGTGGCTGCGACGGTCGCCGCCCTCGACACCATCATTGCCAGTTATCGCGCTTTCATCGCTCACGCCCAATACCTCTGATGTCATTTGTTCGTGCTCAACGCTCCGTGCTTCCCGGCTTCGGCCTTTCACTCGGCTTCACGCTGACGTATCTAAGCCTGATTGTGCTGATTCCGTTGTCGGCTGCATTTATCAAAACGGCGGGCATGAGCTGGGCCGATTTTATGACCGCAGTGGCCTCTCCACGGGTGATGGCTTCCTATCGCCTGAGTTTTTTTGCGTCGCTGGCCGCGGGATTGGTGAACTCCTTTTTCGGCCTGATCGTCGCCTGGGTGCTGGTGCGCTACTCGTTTCCTGGCAAACGGGTGGTGGATGCCCTGGTTGATCTTCCTTTTGCTCTGCCGACCGCGGTTGCCGGCATCGCGTTGACGGCCATCTATTCGAAGAACGGTTGGGTCGGACAGTATCTTGAACCACATGGGATCAAAATCGCCTTCACGGAAATCGGCGTGTTCATGGCGCTGACGTTTATCGGCCTGCCCTTCGTGGTGCGGACGCTGCAACCCGTGCTTTCCGAGCTGGAGCCGGAAATCGAGGAGGCCTCCGCCACACTCGGGGCAAATCGCTGGCAGACGATCACGCGGGTAATTCTTCCGGAACTCCTGCCACCGCTGATCACCGGGTTTGCGCTGTCATTTGCGCGGGCCCTCGGAGAATATGGCTCGGTGGTGTTTATCTCGGGCAACATGCCGATGCGGACCGAAATCACGCCACTGCTGATCATCACCAAGCTCGAACAATACGACTATCACGGTGCCACCGCGATCGCCGTGGTCATGCTGGTCGCGTCTTTTTCGATGCTGCTTGTCATCAACCTGCTCCAGAAATGGAGCCGTCGTTACTATCAGGTATGATCCCGGTACCCTTTGATTCCGAGCCTTCCTCTCCTTTGATTTCCTGACCCATGGCTTCTGCTGTCGCCAGTACTCTTTCATCCCATGCCTCCGGCTCGTCCGCGACGCTGCGAGCGACGAACGATCCTGCGTGGGTACGGTGGACGTTAACAACAATTGCGCTGCTTTTCCTGACTTTTTTCCTGGCCTTGCCTTTGGCGGCGGTTTTTGCCGAGGCTTTGCGTCGCGGATTTGGCGCTTATTTCTCTGCTTTCGCGGACCATGACGCAATTGCGTCGATTCGCCTGACCTTGCTCACCGCTTTGATTTCAGTGCCGGCCAATCTGGTGTTTGGGGTCGCAGCCGCGTGGGTAATCGCGAAATTTCAATTTCGGGGAAAGAGCCTCCTCACCACGTTGATCGATTTGCCCTTCGCGGTGTCGCCGGTGATTTCCGGATTGATTTACGTCTTGGTGTTTGGCCTGCAGGGCTGGTGGGGCGCTTGGCTCATCGAGCATGATTTGAAAATCATTTTTGCTGTGCCCGGCATCATATTGGCGACGACTTTTGTCACTTTCCCGTTTGTAGCACGCGAACTCATTCCACTCATGCAGTCGCAAGGCAGCGATGAGGAGTATGCGGCAATTTCCCTCGGGGCGAGCGGCTGGCAGACCTTCTGGCATGTCACGGTGCCGAACATCAAATGGGGTCTGTTGTACGGGGTGATTCTCTGCAATGCCCGGGCCATGGGGGAATTCGGTGCGGTCTCGGTCGTGAGTGGCCACATCCGCGGGGAAACCAATACCATGCCGCTGCACGTGGAGATTCTGTATAACGAATACAACTTCGTCGGGGCGTTCGCGGTGGCTTCACTGCTGGCGGTGCTCGCGATCGTCACTCTGGTGCTAAAGGCACTGGTCGAGTGGCGGCATGCGCAGACCCGCCGTTCCTCATAATTATTTTTCAATGAGCATTCAGGTTTCCAGTATTCGCAAAACTTTCGGCGCTTTCACTGCACTCAACGGAGTGGATCTTCACGTGCCCAGCGGCAAACTGGTCGCTCTGCTCGGTCCATCCGGGTCGGGGAAGACCACGTTGTTGCGGATCATTGCCGGATTGGAATTTGCCGACGAAGGCAGCGGCCAGATTCAGTTCCACGGGGTCGATGTCACGCGGGTGCCGGCGGGTCAGCGCAAGGTGGGCTTTGTTTTTCAGCACTACGCGCTGTTCCGGCACATGACGATTTTCGAAAATATCGCCTTTGGCCTGAAAGTGCGGCCGCGCGCGGAGCGGCCCGCGGCCCGGGAAATCGCGGAACGCGTTCGTTTTCTCCTCAAACTGGTCCAGCTCGAAGGCCTGGAAGGCCGGTACCCGAGCCAGCTGTCGGGTGGTCAGCGCCAGCGCATCGCTCTGGCCCGTGCCCTCGCGGTTGATCCGAAGGTGCTGCTCCTGGATGAACCTTTTGGTGCGCTCGATGCCAAGGTGCGGAAGGAACTGCGGCGTTGGCTGCGGCGTTTTCACGACGAAATTCATCTCACGACCGTTTTTGTTACCCACGATCAGGAAGAGGCGCTCGAGATTGCCGACGAGGTGGTGATCATGAATCAGGCCAAGGTCGAACAGGTGGGCACACCGCAGGAAGTTTACGACCGCCCCGCCTCGCCCTTTGTTTATCAATTCCTTGGCAACGTGAATGTCCTTCGCGCCCAAGCCCTCGCGCACGCCGGCGCGCATCAGCCGCACGCGGGGGCCTTGGAGTCTGATGGACGGGTTTATGTCCGTCCGCATGACATCGAGGTCATTCCGCATATCCCCGGGGCGCCGGGCATGGCGGCGGTGTTGCGCTACGTCCACGCTGCAGGGCCCCAGGCACGGCTCACCCTCGAGCAGGTGCAGACCCGGGAGACGATCGAAGTTGAAATTGCCCGTTCGGAACTTTCACTTTTGGACCTCAAGACCGGCGATCTGGTCAATTTACGTTTGCGGCAGGGCCACTCTTTCGCGGATGACTATGCGATCTAATTCCAGAACCCACCCTTAACCCCTACTCATCATGGCTAAAATATATAACGACATCACGGAGACTATTGGTAACACACCACTCGTGCGGCTCAACCGCACTGCCGCTGCGCACGGTGCCCAGGCGGAAATTCTGCTGAAGCTGGAATTTTTCAATCCGCTTTCCAGCGTCAAGGATCGCATTGGATTCGCCATGATCGACGATGCCCTGAAGTCCGGAAAGATCACGCAGGACACGATTCTCATTGAGCCGACCAGCGGCAACACCGGCATCGCGCTGGCATTCGTCGCCGCCGCCAAGGGGCTGAAACTGATCCTCACCATGCCCGAGACGATGACGATCGAGCGCCGCAAGATCCTCAAGATTCTCGGTGCGCGGGTCGTCCTGACGGAAGGACCCAAGGGCATGAAGGGCGCCATCGCCAAGGCCGAGGAGCTCGCCAGCAAGATTCCCAACAGCGTTATTTTGCAGCAGTTCTCCAATCCCTCCAATCCCGCCGTCCACCGCCGCACGACCGCCGAGGAAATCTGGCGCGATACAGACGGGAAAGTGGACATCATCGTCTCGGGCATTGGCACGGGTGGCACGATCACTGGCATCGGTGAAGTCCTGAAACCGCGCAAGCCCGGCCTGCAGATTATCGCGTTGGAGCCCGATGCTTCGCCGGTTCTCTCCGGCGGTGCGCCCGGTCCGCACAAATTGCAGGGCCTTGGCGCCGGCTTTATTCCCGCGATCCTCAACACGAAGATCTACGACGAAGTCATCCGCGTGAAGGAAGTAGACTCGGCTCCGATCAGCAAACAGGTTAACCAGCTCGATGGTATTCCGATTGGTATTTCCTCCGGAGCGGCGGTCTGGGCGGCGATCCAGCTTTCCAAGCGTCCGGAAAACAAGGGCAAGCAGATCGTGGCGATCATTCCCTCGAGTGCCGAACGTTACCTGTCGTCCTGGCTTTTCGCCGACGTCAATGTCGAGAGCGACTCGCTCGACGATATTTTGCCCGCGGCGCCCGTGGCAGCGCCGGTCGCTTAAACGCGGAACCCAGGCAGCTACGATGCATTTCCCGCGCTCGGCCGGCCGAGCGCGGGATTTTTTTGCTCCGATTGCCGGTACCAGTGGAGAAAGCTGATGCCGAAGGCGATCATGGCGACGGACATTCCGCCGAGTTTCATCATGGAACCGGCGAGCAGCTGGTCGCCGGCCGCGGAGAGCGCACAGATGCGCGGGGCGAATTCGTAGGTCGGATAAAGTACGTCCGCCGAGAAGGTGATATACGCAAAGACCGGCGTCATGCCGATGATCACCGCCGGAAGATAAAGCATCTGGCCGGCGTAGCTGGCGGGAGGAAATTCTTTCGAGGGACTGTAGAGCGGCCACCAATAAAAGAGTGCGGCGCCAAACATCAGGAAATGCTCTGCGATGTGAATGGGACGGTTCTGGAGCGCCCAGTCATACAGAAAAGGCAGGTGCCAGACGCTCATCACCGCGGTGTAGACGATGCCGCAAAAGACCGGATGGGTGACAGCCTTGAGTACCGGTTGCAGAGATTGATGGGCCGTCACCGGCCGCACCAGCCAATCTGGAAGACCCAGGAGCAACAGGATGGCCGCTGGGTAGATGATGATCTGGTGCTGCAGCATGTGTGCGCTGAGGAGGTAGCGCTCGGCGATCTGGTCGAGCGGCGAGCCGACCCCGAGATAAAAGCAGAGCAATGCCGAGTAGAACTTGATCGCGTGACTCCGCGGGTAGGGCGTGCCCGGCGCGAGTTTTGAGCGCCACGGTCCGGTGAGAATGGCGTAGAGCCAGCCGAGAAAGATCAATCCGCCGGTGAGAATCGGTTCGTTGTGCCAGTGGGTCCAGTCGATCATCGTGGGCGTTGGGTGCTAATCTGTGTGAGGGAAGCAAAGAATCGCGGGATGTCCACTGTCGTTGGCGCGGGTAGGCCCGGCCGATCCCCGCAGAGTCGGGCAGCGGGGTGAGTTTAACTCTGTTAGATTTGGTGCGGGCGGGGTGCTCTCACCCCACTGGATTTTGTTTTTGTCACTGATGCCGCTCGGTATGTGACCCGCACAGCCCATAAAAAAGCCGCGCTTCGGGCGCGGCTTGGAACGTGGCTGGAGTGGCCGGGAAAACTTACACCAGCCCGCTGGCGGCGAAAACGGACTGGATTGCGGCTGCACTCAATGGCTTGCTGGCATCGGCGCCGAAGAGGTGCAGGAGCGCCCACATTGTTCCGCCCGCGAGGATGAGTCCGATGAAAAAAAGGATAGTGCAGAACACCTTGTCCCACCGCAAATGCATGAAGTAGAAAATAACGAACATGAACTTCACGGCGGACAGCGTGACGAGCGTGCCGATGACGAGGCCTTTCGCGAGGGGGAGGTAAATCAACACTACTTCCACGCCGGTGATGACCGCGAGGATCATCGCGATCTGAATGTAGAAATGAAACTTGCTCGGCTCATGATGGCCGGTGGTGGCGGGATTGGTGGCGGCGGGAGCGGACATGGTCGTAAGAGGTTTGCGGGACAGGGAAACCGGATCTTAGAGGTACTCGAGAAGATAGACGGCGGTGAAGATGATGATCCAGACGATGTCGACGAAGTGCCAGTAGAGGCCGATGGTTTCGACATCGATGGCGTTCTTTTCGCCGAACTCAAGTTCGCCACGGCTGCGGCCGAGCACGATCATCACGACGGCGGCGATAGCGCCCAGGAGGAGCGGCTTCGCGGCGCGGCTCAAGAAAGTGCCGAAATCAAGGCCGTAAACGACTTCGATCATGCCGGGAACAAAATAGATGAAGGCCACGCCGGCGACGACGCACACGGCGGCCAAGTGGACAAAGTTCAGGAAAAACCCGCCACCCGCCGCAGGCTTGAAGGTGCGGACGTACATCATGCCCAGCAACAATACGCCGATGGCCACGTGCGTTCCGTGGGTGCCGGTGAGCGTGTAGAAGGTGGAACCAAAGATGCTGTTCGAGAGCGTCATGTGTTTCGCATGGACGAAGTGACCGAATTCGAACACCTGGCCGCCGAGGAAGATGCAGCCAAAGAACATCGTGCCGAGCAGCATCAGGCGCGTGC
>JANYDX010000261.1 GCA_025363395.1 Verrucomicrobiota bacterium | reverse complement strand
GGCGGCGACGAGTGATTTGCCCGAACCGGTGGGCGTGTTCAGGACGACATTTTTCCCGGCGAACAACTCGAGGATGGCTTCCTCCTGTTCCGGATAAAGGGTGAGTCCTTTGGCGGCCATCGCCGTGAGGAAACGATCGAGGACGGCATCGGGATCGGGCGATCCGGGCAGCGGGGCAAGGGGAGCGGTGGGTGGCAGGGACAAGCCGTTACAACGACGCTTCGCCGGCTGCGAGACAAGGCTGCTTGTGCAAGGGGGCGGGGCGGATTGAACGTCGGCTCAGGGACTTTGCCGCTCCGCCACTTTGCCAGGAAGAAGCAAATAGGGTGAACTTGGGTGACAACGCGCAGCGGGGCCTTTACGGAATCTTACTGTCAGCACGATTTCGCCCTGCTTGTGCTTTCCCGCCGGCTTGGATTGCTTCACGTTTTCCATCCCCGTACCCCTAGCCCCCAGTTATCATGATCGGCAGCCTTCATCCCCTCGACCTCCTCATCATTGCCGCCTACCTGACCGCGGTGATTTATATTGGAAAGCGCGCCGCTTCGGCCGCCAAGAGCGAGGAAGGTTTTTTTCTCGCCGGTCGAAAACTCGGCAAGATCTACCAGTTTTTCATGACGTTCGGCAACGCGACCGAACCGCAGGGTGCGGTGAGCACGGCCAGCTTTGTTTATCAACAGGGCGTCTCGGGCGTGTGGCTTTCGTTCCAGACAGTTTTCATGAATCCCTATTTTTGGTTCATGAACACCTGGTTCCGCCGGGTGCGACTGGTGACGGTGTCGGATCTTTTCGAAGATCGCTTCGGCAGCCGCGGCCTCAGCCGGTTTTATGCGCTTTTTCAGATTTTGGTCGCCTGCATCTACCTTGGTTTCGGCAATGTCGTCGCCTACAAGATCGCTTCGTCCCTCGTGGTGAAACCGGATGCCACGTGGACGGCCGCAGACCGTTCCTCGGTCGAAGGCTATCGCGAACTTAAGCGGCTCGAAAAGCAGGTAGTGGCCGGCACGCTGCCGGCGGACGCACAGGTCAGGCTCGACACGCTCCGCGACCGCAACGTGCGCGGTGAGCTCCACAGTTACATCACGATGCTCAACGACCTGATGTTCTACGCCTGTTTCACGATTGTCGTGGGCGCGTACATTGTCATGGGGGGAATGGGGGCGGCGGCGGTGAACGAGGCGCTGCAGGGCATTCTCATCATTATTTTTTCGCTGCTGCTCATTCCGACGGGGATGCATGCCATCGGCGGGTGGAGTGAGCTGGCGCACAAGGTGCCCGCCAAAATGTTCGAGCTCTTCGGCAATAGTGGAGCCAATCAATTTTCGATCTGGGGCCTTTTGGCCATCCTGCTCGTGAGTCTCGTGCAGATCCACGGGCTCAGCCACAACATGGGCATCTACGGTTCCGCCAAGAACGAATTCGCCGCGCGTTTCGGCGGCGTGGGTGGCGCCTACCTCAAGCGAGTGATGATCATCCTCTGGGCGTTCGCGGGCCTGATCGCCATCGCGCTTTTCTCGGGCCCCGATGTGCTCGCCGACCCTGATTCAGTGTGGGGCGCGATGTCCAACAAACTGCTCGGGCCCGGTTTGATCGGTCTCATGCTCGCCGGGGTGCTCGCCGGTACGATGTCCACCCTCGCCGCCAAGGCCCTCGCCATCTCCTCGCTTTTTGTGCGCAATATCTACCGGCACATCAATCCCGACATGACCCAGACCCAGGGCGTGCAGGCGGCGCGGTTCACCATCATCGGCGTGCTGATCATGGGCGGCATCTCTGCGTGGCTCATGGGCAGTTTTTTCTCAATCGTGAATCTAGTGCTCACGGTCAATGTGCCGTTTGGCGCGTCCGTGCTCCTGATTTTTTTCTGGCGCAGGCTGACCGCCGCTTCGGTGTGGTGCTCGGTCGTGCTTTCCGCACTCGTGATCCTCGGACTGCCGTGGAACGCTTCCAAGGTCACGGCCATCAGCACGGCCCCTTCCTTGGTCATCACCAGTCTTGATTACGCCGGCAAGCCGGTGGCGGTGTACTGGGAAAAGGTGGTGCGGATCAATCCCGCTGATCCGGCCAGCGCGATGAAGGGCGAAGGCCGCTTCAATCTGGAGAACTGGATTTTGGGCAAGGCCGGGCTCGATGTCGCCTCGTACAGCATCAACAAGCGGCTCGCCGCGCAGTTTTACTTTGATGGTCTGTTCCCTTTCTGTGTGCTGATTCTGGTCAGTCTCATCACTCCCCGCACCGAGCAGGCGCGGGTCGATCAATTTTACGGCAAGATGAAAACGCCGGTGGGCGACACGCCTGAACTTGAGGAAGCGGGCATGGCGGCGACGCGGCGCAATCCCGGACGCTTTGACGACACCAAGCTTTTCCCGAAAACATCCTGGGAATTTGCCCGATGGACGCGGGAGGATGCGGTCGGTTTTCTGGGCTGCTGCGCGGTGTCGGCCACGATTGTCTTCGTGTTTATCGGTCTCCTGAAATGGGCGGCGCCGTAAGCGGGTGCGTTGCGCCGGAGTACGGCGAGGAGGGATTGTGCCGTTTTGGGCGGAGTGCGTTCTCGACGATGCGCTGACCACGCGCGGAGCGGAGTCCGCGCCCTACCTCTTGCTTCGATTAACTTTCCCGAGGCGCTTGCTGCAGGGCTAGGGCGACGTTGGGCGGGACGAATTTCGTGACGTCGCCGCCCAGCTTGGCGATTTGTTTCACGAGGGTGGAGCTAGTATAGCTGTACGCTTCCTTCGGCATGACGAAAATCGTTTCCACGTTGGGCTCGAGGTGGCGGTTCATCAGCGCCATGTTGAATTCAAATTCAAAGTCCGACAGGGCCCGCAGACCGCGAATAATGGCATTGGCCTGATGTTTGCGCGCAAATTCCACCAGCAAACCCTCGAAGCTCAGGACATCCACATTGGGCAAATGGCTGAGATTGGCGCGGATCAATTCGACGCGCTGTTCGGCGGTAAA
>JANYDX010000194.1 GCA_025363395.1 Verrucomicrobiota bacterium | reverse complement strand
CAGGGAACCCGTGCGAACCTGTTCGAGCGCCAACCAGTATTCGCCGTAAATTTTTTTCCTCAGTGTCCGCGGCATCACGCCGAACTCCAACTGACCCGAATCCCAAATTCCGCCCGAGAGGGGCCGGAAGCGGGCAAAGTGAAACACGATAAGCGGTACCTCGCCGACCGCGATTCCGCCGTTCCGGTTCGTGATGGAATACTGCATCCAATTCCAAGGTGCGAGATTCACCCCGGCATGAGTGATCACCTGCACGGCCGCCCCAAAACGCCCAGGCCATGCGTCGAGATATTTCTGGTCGGCAAAGCGGTCACCCTCCAGGCGGTCATGGCACCACTCAAGACAACGCTCGCGCCAGTCAGCCAGGATCGCCCGGCTTCGGTCGTCGTTTCGAAATATCTGGATTCCCACATTGTAGAGCCCCCATTTTTCGTACGCCTGCAGCGCAGGCGGAAAGCGGTGCGCGGTGATGGCCACACTCGCACCGGAAGCAGCCATTTCCGCGAACAATCCGCGCGGGTCGGAAAAGAAAAACAAATCGGCGTCCAAGTAGGTGACCGCCGGAAGATCCGGCTGAGTCTGCAAGAGCCACCGCGGCCAGCAAGGAGACAACGTGAAATAATATTCGGCCCGCGAGCGCTTGACCTTCACCGCCTGTAATCCCCGGTCGTCCGCCTCCAGTGCGGCCAGCGGGACGGGCCGCAGCCGGTCATCTCCCCCCCGAGTGAGCACCGCCGCAGTCTCTTCATCCAACGCGAGCACCCAAAGCACCGCCGCGGGGTCATGCCTCCGCAACGAGTGCCAGAGCGCCAGACCTTGGATAAGGAAGCCCCGGTCGAAATAAGTGCAGTAGTGATTCATCGGTTCGGCACCGCACGGATATAAGTGCGCCATTCCGCATTATCGAGCGGAAGAAGGCGGGGACTGAATCCTTGCGGAAGCGTCCAACTCTCACGGGAGGGATGAATTGATTTTCTACCACCATCGCGATTCACCGTGATCACGCCGTTCGAATAGTGGGCCCGGGCGCCCTCGACGAATCGCAGGAAGTCGATCAACTCTTTCGCACCAGGGTGAGCACAGGCGACAGGAAATAATTTCCAGGCAAGAAATCCGAAGGGAGCGTCCGACAATTCCACGACGCTGACCTGACCCGCGCGCAACGCCTTTTCGTAGGCAACAATCCTGGCCTCTCCCTCGCTCAATCGCAGTTTGAATCCCGGAATCCAGACCAGCCAGAGCGCAACGACCGTCCAAGCCAGCAGCCGGGTGCGAGCCGGACTTGGCGTCATCTGCGTACCACCCGAGGCCAGCAGCAGGATCAGCATCGGTTCGATCAGATAATAATCCCACCAGAGACCCCGCCACGAAACGAGCAGGACATAGCCCGAGAGATAGACGGCGACTTCGAGCGATGGCGGATCATCCCAGCGGTGAAACCAGGCTCCCGTCAGGGTCGCCACCAGCACCACCACCGGGGAAAAACGCTCCAATCCGGGCGTTTCCCAAAGAATGTCCGTCCCCCCGCACAAAACGATCACGGCCCCCGCCAGCATGAACAACATCGGCCGGAGCGGCCTGGCCAGATTCGCCCGCCAAGTGGCGGCCAACGCTTCCCCGCGAAGCACATTCAGGGCGGCACGCAAACCCGTCAACACGACGAAGGCCAGCACCAGATTCGAACCAATTTGAACCGGCGAAAAGTGGTTCGACAAATTTGCGAGCACCACCTTGCGGGTCCAGCTCAGGGGGGCCGCCAGACCGGCGACCAACGTGACCCCGACCGTCACGGCACAGCCCAGCAGTAGCCCGTGACCCACCGTTGCACGCGACCGCCACTGCCGCCAAAGCGCCACCAGCGGCCACGCGAGTAAACACAACGCGCTTTCCCGGTTCCGTGTCGCTGTAATCACGCTGGCAAAAAAAATCCACCGCCAGCCCCGCTGCCAGCTCAACCAGGCGATGAGCAGGCAGGCAATACCCAAGGGCAGGCCGGTAAACTCGATCGTCTTGTGCAACCAAACAGGACAAAGAGAAACCGCAAAAACGACCGGCCAGCGGGCCGCCTCCGAAGGCAGCACAGGCTTCAGGCACACGGACAGAAGCAGGAGATTCACCAACGCCAGGAACAGGTTTAGCCCCAGCGTACTGACATAGAAATTATCCGTCGCGACAAACACTCCGGCACTGGCCAGGGTGAGCGGAAGATTGAGCGGCCCGAGCCATTCACCCGCCACCCAACGGTGGGCCCGAACGGTACCCACCACGGCGTCGACGTAGCCAAAATCATCACCGAGCACGACCACCCGCGACGGCACCAACCAAGCCAGCACTCCCACCCAGGCAGCGGCAGCAATAATCAAGGCTGGCCGGACCGGCGGGATCCGCATCATGGCTCCCTCCGTTTCCGCGCGAGCAGGATGTTATCGAGATAAAAGTCCGGATTCCCCGGCAGTACACTCGCGAATAGAGCACCTAAGAAATTAACCGGCGCGATGAGCAGGAGCTGAACGAGATGGTTGAGCCATTGGTGCCGGCTCAGCGTGACCTTGTAAAGATAGCCGGAGGCCAGCTGGACAATCGCGCGCAGATCCGCGCAGGTTTTTCGCTGGGCGATGATTTCGAAGCCCGCGCGCGCGACAAGGTCGCGGAGCCCAAAGGAGGAGTAGCGCGCGAAATCCTGGGGCTGTTCATGCTCATCCCAAGCCAGCGGGGTCGCCAGCAGCAACTGTCCGCCGGGACGCAACACCCGGTGGATTTCAGCCAGAAATTCCGCCGGGGTGAACACGTGCTCCAACACCTGCGAGCAAAGCACGGCGTCA
>JANYDX010000184.1 GCA_025363395.1 Verrucomicrobiota bacterium | reverse complement strand
GAACTCGATTGTTGGACAACAAGGATGTGCCTAGCGGCGTTCGGAAGAATAGACGCAGGCCATCGACCGCTTGTGAGTCGGCTGCGCGCCTACCGAATTTACGGTAGGAGTGTTACACCAATTTCGGGGGGTGCGCTCCGTTGAGGGACGGACGAAGGAGCGTCGGAATGGGTGTCACGAAAGAAACACTACAATGAAAAACAACCTCGTCCCGCAATTACCTCCAGCATTCACACCGGCGAAACGCTCTGCCGTTGGGCGCTTTCAAATCTACCGCGAATCTCGCGGTGGGAATTTCGTCCCCGGCTTTTGCACTGATTCAGATATCGAAATAATTGAGGCCTTCATGGCCCAAGCTCCTGCTTACGATGGCGGCGATATTCGGGTCTTGGATCAATCCGAACAGCGGATGATCGCATTTGTGAAATGGAAGGTCGCAAAAACTGAAATCGGCCTGCCGGTTCTCCAACGAGCGAATGTGTTTCATGATTGGCATTTCGCCATGATCGCCTGCGACCTTCTGAGGCAGAATAAAACCCGCGACGCGGTCGAAATGCGGTTTTGAGGAAAGTCGAAACCTCATGAACGCCACGAGCCGCGCAATTCTTCAGACCGTCCTCGCCACGGACGCCTCGCTTTCTGCTGGGGAGCGAAGTGCGGCGCAGCGCCTCATTGACGGACACGCCGAGCCTCTGTCGAGTGCCCCGGGTGGGACGGATGAGCTATTGCTCCTCACGCAGAAGCGGGCGGCTGAGTTACTCAGTGTCAGCCGCGCAACGATCTGGCGGATGACGAAGGATTGTGTCCTCCAGCCGGTGGAAATTCTGCCTGGCACGTGGCGTTATCCCTTTCACGAAATTGCGCGACTTGCGAGAGGTAGTGCGGGGGAACCGAGCCGGTCTCCTCGGGGGCAGGAAGCGGCCTCGGCAATTTAGCTCATCTAGAAAATCACGAACTTAGCCGCTCTGGCCACCCTATCGAGGGTGGCCTTTTCGTTGATCTACAGAGGAGAATCTTCAGTTGCAGAGCCTGAAGATGAGTGCCTAAACCGGCCATTTTTTGCTGGAAAAAGGTTGGTCGGGAAGTTGGTCTCTGGTGTCTAAAAGTTGCCTGAGGTAGCCTGATGTAGCAGGCGGATTGTTCTTTCTCCGAAAATTACGTAAGTAGCACAACAAAAAGGCCCTCCCGAGCAGTGGGAGGGCCAATAATTGGGTGCAGGGGCTGGATTTGAACCAGCGACCTTCAGGTTATGAGCCTGACGAGCTACCAGGCTGCTCCACCCTGCAATAAGGTGAGGGGTATGAGTGGGTGACACGGTTTTCTGTGTCAATGGCTTTTTATACGGGCCCAATGCTGGCGCGCAATCGCCGGCTTCCGACGCGGAGACCGTTGGATTTTTACACGGGCGGTGGTTGCGCATTTTGCAGCAAAACGTGGTGGCCTAATTCACGAAGAGTAGTTCTCTTTTGACCCCTATGGCAAAGCACCATTTCAAAACCAAAACCATCGCCTACGAAGGCATCAACACAAGCAATGCGCTGGCGTTCCGGCATTATAATCCGGAGGAAGTGATCGATGGCCGGACGATGAGCGAACACATGCGTTTCTCGATCGCCTACTGGCATGCGTTCCGCGGCGTGGGAGCCGATCCGTTTGGTCCGGGCACCATTCAGCGTCCGTGGGAAAAAGGCACCGACGCCGTTTCGATCGCCAAGGTCCGGATGGATGCCGCCTTTGAGTTCTTCCAGAAAATCCGCGCCCCATTCTGGTGCTTTCATGACCGCGACATCGCGCCGGAGGGCCGCACCCTCGCCGAGTCCAACCGCAATCTCGACCAGATCGTCGCTCACGCCAAGGGCCTCCAGAAAACCACTGGAGTAAAACTGCTCTGGGGCACGGCCAACTTATTTTCGAATCCCCGCTACATGTGCGGCGCTTCGACCAACCCGGACGCGCACGTCTTTGCCTACGCTGCTGCGCAGGTGAAGAAAGCCCTCGATGTGACCAAACTGCTCGGCGGCCAAAACTACGTTTTCTGGGGTGGCCGCGAAGGCTACGAGACGCTCCTCAACACCAATCTCAAACGCGAACAGGATCACCTTGCGACCTTCCTGCACATGGCGGTCGATTACGCCAAGAGCATCGGTTTCAAAGGCCAGTTCCTCATCGAGCCGAAGCCCAAGGAGCCGACCAAGCACCAGTACGATTTCGACGTCGCCTCCGGTATCGCCTTCCTGCGCACCTACGGACTGGAAAAATATTTCAAATTCAACATCGAGACGAACCACGCGACCCTTGCCGGCCACACCTTCCAGCACGAGATCGAGGTCGCCGCTTCCCAGCAAATGCTGGGCTCGATCGACGCCAACAGCGGTGACTTGCTGCTGGGCTGGGACACCGACCAGTTCAACACCGACGTGAAGGAACTCACGCTCGCCATGGTTTCCATTCTCAAGGCGGGCGGCCTCGGCACGGGCGGTTTCAATTTCGACGCCAAGCTCCGCCGCCCCTCGATTGATGCGGACGATCTCTTCCACGCCCACATCGGTGGCATGGACGCGTACGCCCTCGCGTTCAAACTCGCCCGCCGCATCCTCGCTGACGGCAAGTTCGAGCAGTTCGTCGCCGACCGCTACGCGAGTTTCGACTCCGGTTATGGCAAGGACATCGAGAAGCGCCGGGTTGGCTTCAAGGAACTGAGCAAACTCGCGCTCGGAAAACTCGGCGAACCCAAGCCACGCTCCGGCAAACAGGAATATCTTGAGAACCTGCTGAACACCTACCTGCACGGCTGACTCGCTGCCCGAAATCTCCTCCCGGGCCCCGATCAATCGCGAGCCCGCCTCACTGTGGTGGGGACCGGGCGGCAGACCCTTAACGAGGGTGGTAATCTTCCGTTCACTTGCTTCGACTTCACTCTTCATGACTCAGGCTACGAGAATCGCCTCACACTTTCAGCAGTTCTTCGGCCGTCCGCCGACCGTGATCGCCCGCGCCCCCGGGCGCGTGGAATTCATCGGGAATCATACGGACTACAACGGTGGTTCGGTCCTGGGTGCCGGGATCGACCGGCACGTCTGGGTGGCGGTTTCGCGGGGTCTGCCCGGGCAGTTCCGCTTCTGCAGTGACCAGCAAAGTGAAGTGCAGTCATTGCCGGCGGGAACCAGCGTCAAGCAGACGGGCGCGCTTTCCTGGTTGAATTATCCCCTCGGAGTCTGGCTTGGCCTCGAGAAATTCGGTCTGCCGCAGCCGGCGGATTTTGATTTGCTGGTTTATTCGGATTTGCCCGCCGGAGCGGGGCTCAGCAGCAGTGCGGCGCTCGAGCTCGCCACCGGGCTCGCATTTTTAAAGCTCGCGGGAGCCGAAACCATTTCCCCGCAAACCCTGGCCGAACTCGGCCGGCACGCCGAAAATAATTTCGTGGGCGTGCCCTGCGGTGTGCTTGACCAAGGCACCATCGCTTTCGCGCGCCGCGACCACCTCGTGCACATCGATTGCAGCGGACCGGTCTTTTCCGCGACTCCAATGCCCGCCGGTTTGCGCCTCTGGGTTTTCAATTCGCTCACCAAACACGCGCTGATCGACGGGATGTATGCCCAACGCCACGCCGAATGCCAGCAGGCGGCCCAAGCCTTGGGCGTGAATCTGCTCGCAACCCTGACTCCGGCGGAATTTCACGCGCGCCGCGCCGCGTTGCCCGAGGTGCTCGCCAAGCGCGCCGAGCACATCATCGAGGAACACGCCCGGGTGGGAAAAGTCGTGTGCGCCCTCGCGGCGGGCAATAGTGCGGAGGTCGGTTCGCTCCTCACCGCCTCACACCGCAGCTCGCAGCATCTGTTTGGAAACAGCACACCCGAACTTGATTTCCTGGTGGATCGATTGACGGCCATTCCCGGCGTGCTCGGTGCGCGCCTGACGGGCGGCGGATTCGGCGGCGCGGTGCTCGCGCTGACCGGGACGGAATTCAACGACGCTGCGGCCCAAGCAGTCGCACGTGCCTACACCGAAAAATTTGGCCGCGCGCCGGGCATCCTGCCCTTACAAGTCGCCGACGGCGCGCAACTGCTCACTTCATAATATTTCCCATGTCTCTCTACCTCGGCATCGACAGCGGTACGCAAAGCACGAAAGCCATCGTGCTCGATTTAACGACGGGCCGCATCATCGGCACCGGTCGTGCCTCCCATCAACTCATCGCCGGTCTGCCCGTGGGTCACATGGAACAGCACCCGCAGGAATGGGTGAGCGCCATGGAGCTGGCGATCGAGCAAGCCCTGCAGGGCCTTGATCGGTCCGGCGTGCGCGGCATCGGCGTGTCGGGCCAGCAGCACGGGTTCGTGCCTCTGGACGCGGACGGGAAAGTTATTCGTCCGGCCAAGCTGTGGTGTGACACCTCAACGACCGACGAGTGTGCGCGCCTCACCAAAAAACTGGGCGGCGCCAAGGCGGTCATCCGGCAGCTGGGTGTTTCATTTCTCCCGGGCTTCACCGCGCCGAAGATTCTCTGGCTAAAACGCCACGAACCCGCGAATTACCGCAAACTTCGCCACGTGCTGCTGCCGCACGATTATCTCAATTACCACCTGACCGGAAATTATTTCATGGAGCACGGTGACGCCTCCGGCACCGCGCTGATGGATGTCCGCACGCGCAAGTGGTCCACCGCGGCCATCAATGCGATCGGGCCGGAGCTGGCGGGCTACCTACCAAAACTTTCACCGTCGTCGTCGCCGGTCGGCCTCCTGCGGCCGGAAGTTGCGACCCGGCTGGGTCTCTCACCCGACGTGCTGGTGAGCGCCGGCGGTGGTGACAACATGATGGGCGCCATCGGCACGGGCAACGTCCGCCCCGGCGTCGTGACCGCGAGCTTCGGCACCAGCGGCACGATCTACGCCCATGCAAAAAAACCTGTGGTGGATCCGACTGGCGAGATCGCCGCTTTCTGCGATTCGACGGGCGCTTGGTTGCCGCTGCTCTGCACGATGAATGTCACAACTGTCACCGAGCAAGTGCGGACGATGTTTGGCTTCGATCATGCCGCGATGGATCGCGCCGTGGCCTCCGCTCCGGCGGGAGCCGGGGGATTGTTCTTGCTGCCCTATCTGGAAGGCGAGCGCACGCCCTCGCTGCCGGACTCCTCCGGGGTTTTATTCGGACTTAACAGCAGCACCTTGAATTCCGCCCACCTTGCGCGCGCCGCAATGGAAGGCGTGACGCTCGGATTGAATTACGGATTGATGCGCCTCAAGAAGCTGGGCGTATCTCCTTCAGAAATCCGCCTCACGGGTGGCGGCGCGAAATCGCCCATCTGGCGGCAGATCATGGCCGATGTGTTTGGCGTGCCGGTCGTGGGCATTGCCGCCGATGAAGGCGCGGCGCTCGGGGCGGCTTTGCAAGCGGCCTGGACCTGGCAGAATGAAAACGGCGCGCGGACTACGCTGGCCAGCCTCTGCGCACGCGCGGTGAGTCTCGACGAGAGCACTCGCTGCAAACCCGACCGCAAGATGCACGCCCGTTACGAGGCGATACAGCAATTGCACGATGCCACCGCCCGGGCCCTGGGCGAAAATTTCACGGCGCACCGCCGGTTGCGGCAAACGGCGCGTTGATCCGGCAGGGCGGATTATCCGAATTCGCCGCTCAGGATTATCGCTAAAGGAATGTGCCCTCGCCCATCAGCGGCGCGTTAAGGATAACGCGCACGACCGCGGCAGGATTCGGTGCGCGCAAAAACTCTGTCTTACCGCGCTGCTTTCTTTGGCGTTTGTTTCTCCACTGACTGGCCCTCGACCCAGCTGGCACCGATCAGGGTGGCGCGGGGAAACAGCGGGATGCCGGTTTCGCTCCGGTGGATCTGGCCCACGACCATGTCCACGGCGGCTTCGCCCACTGTGTCGTTGTGCTGGTTCATGCCGGAGACCTCGGCGTGGCTTTCCCGCCACTCGAGTTGGATGACGCCGACATCTTTCGGCACGTGCAGCCCGCGCTCCTTGAGCCACGGGAAAACGATATTGTAGAGCGAGAGCAGGACATCCGGTTTGTGGCGGTTGAACCAGCGGGAAAATAATTCGCGGTCGGTGCGCGCCTGATCGATCAGCGTGAAAGCAGGGACGCGCTGCTTTTCCGGCAGACCCTGTTGTGCGGACAACATCGCTCCCGAAAAACGACCCTCGACCAGACGGTCAATGCGTTCGTCGATGACCAGCGCCGGGCGCTGATACCCGAGTGCGAGCGCCTGTTCGAAAGCGCACACGGTCAGGTTGTGGTGATCCACGCAACTGAAGGAAAGTGCCGGATCGCGGGTCCGCACTCCGGTGACCACGCAGGGAAAAGCTTCCCATACCGGGCGCAGATGGGGCGGCAGGTGATTCTGGTCCATCATGCCGACGATGATGATGCCCTTGATGCCGCGCGTGCGGAGGATGCGAATCCAGCTTTCCGCTTTCAGCTTGGGATCGTGCAGCCAAAAATGATCGAAGTCATAGCCGAGCTTGGTGGCGCGTTGCTCGCAGCCATGGACGTAGGCGGGAATGGTCGCGTGCGTGCGGAATGCCTTCGGGTCGCGATGCGCGTTGACGAGTGCGAGCTTGGCTTGGAAGCGCGCTGTCTGGCTGGAACGCAACTGGGCCATCAAATGCGAGACGACCGCGTTGGGCCGGTAACCGAGTTTGTTCGCCGCCTTCCGAATCACCTCACGGGTGGATGCCGGGATTTGCGGATCGCCGCGCAACGCCAGCGACACGGTATTCTTCGAGCACCCGACATGGGCTGCAATCACACTGAGGGTCACCGGTGGCATGGGGATGACAGTAATGCAGCCAACTTCACCTAACCGTCAAGTAGACGGTTGCGGCGGGTACGTACCGATTTGTAGGAGCTTGTTTACGAGCGATCTTCGACAGGGCTTGAGGGGTGTGTGCTGATCGCCTGTAAACAGGCTCCTACGTCCGATCCGGATTTTGCCTTACGCCGCCGCGACGCCTGCCATCAATTGCATCAACGCGGCTTCGCTGAAGTCGGCGCGGGCGACTTCGCCGGCGAGCCGGCCCTCGCGCATCACGAGAATGCGGCGGCAGAGGCCGATCAATTCCGGGAGTTCAGAGGAAACCACCAGCAAGGCTTTGCCTTCGCAGGCGAGTTCGTCGAGGAGCTGATAAATCTCGGCCTTTGCGCCGACGTCCACGCCGCGCGTCGGTTCATCGATCAAAAGCACATCGCACGAACGCGCCAGCCACTTGGCGAGGGCGATCTTCTGCTGGTTGCCGCCACTGAGGCCGGCGGTGAGCGTTTCGAGCGAGGGCGTCTTGACGCGTAGCCGGCTGACAAAGCGCTGCGCGAGCGAACGCTCTGCTTCGCGGCGCACCCAGCCGAAACGGGACAGCGAAGGCAGCATCGCCAGAGCCGTGTTCTCGCGGCAATTCAGACCAAGCACGAGCCCTTGGCGTTTGCGGTCTTCGGGCAACAGACCGAGGCCCGCGGCGAGAGCGGCATCAATGGAGCGAAGTGGCAGTGGTTTGCCGGCAACGGTGACGCGACCGGTGGCTTCGGGATCGAGGCCGAAGATAGCCTGGACGACTTCGCTGCGTCCGGCGCCGACGATGCCAGCGATGCCGACAATTTCACCGGCGCGCACTTCCAGGTTGATGTCGCGAAATTTGCGGCCCGAGGCGAGGCCTTGCACGGCGATCCGGCATTCACCGGGTGCGCGCGTGAGATGGGCGGGCGTTTGAATGAGCAGTTCCCGGCCGATCATCTGCGTGACGACGCGGTGCGGATTCGTATCGGCGATGCGTTCCGTGGAGACATGGCGGCCGTCGCGCAGGACCGTGATGTTATCGCACAGCGCGAACAGTTCCTCGAGGCGGTGGGAAACGTAGATGAGCGTGATGCCGCGCCCCTTGAGTTCGCGCACGAGGCGGAAAAGCTCGTGGGTCTCGCTGGCGGAGAGCGAACTCGACGGTTCGTCCATCACCAGAACCTTGGCCCCGGTGCCCACGGCGGCGGCAATTTGCACGAGCTGTTCCTGCCCGGTGGAAAGGGTGCTGATGATCGCATCGGGATCGATCGTAGCGCCAATGGTGGCGAGCATCGCGCGGGCGCGGGCGCGCAGGGCCTCACGATCAACGAAACCCGCGCGGCGTGGCAGATCGCCCAGGCAGAGATTTTCCGCGACGCTGAGGTTGGGGCAGAACGCGAGTTCCTGGTGCACCATCGCGATACCGAGTTCGCGGGCCGCGAGCGGAGTCGCGGGCGCGATGGCCCGGCCATCCATTTTCAATTCGCCGCCGTCGGCGGTTTGCACGCCGGCGAGGATCTTGCCGAGCGTGCTTTTGCCGGCGCCATTTTCCCCGATGAGCGCATGGCAGGTGCCGCGTTCAATCGAGAAACTCACCCCGTCGAGCGCGAGCACGCCGGGGAAGCGCTTGGTGATCTGGTTGAACTCGAGAAAAGGCATGGACAATTAGCCGCAAAAGAGCGCAAAGATCGCAGGGAAGAGAATCGTCATGCCGCCTAAGCCAAAACTCGGCTTCGGCTGACTAAGCGCGTATTTTCTGATTTCGAATTTATAGGATCCGAAGTTGATGAGCATGCCGTGCTCTACCCTGGACGACTTAAGGTAGCCAAGTAGCTGCGCGAGATGCTCGTCAGCCAGTGTTTTGACCGCCTTTAATTCAAGAATCGGCGAATTATCGATTAGGATGTCTGCCAGATAATCACCCAAGAGCGTGCCGTCTTCATCTCGGACCGGAACTGGATGCGGTTGCTTCACGTCGTGGCCAAGTTTGCGCAGCCGGTGGACCAGCGCATTCTCGTAAACTTTTTCGAGGTGCCCATGCCCATGATACAAGTGGATAGCATAAGAGGTCTCGCGGACCACGTCACAGAGTTCGTTGGTCGGTTTCATCAACAGACTTTGTGTTCTTTGCGCTCCTTTGCGGCAATCCTGCTTCTCAATTCGGCAGCCACTTCGCCCAGTTTTTGCCGAACTCGTCGACGTTGGCCTTGGTCACTGGAATCAACGCGCTGATTTCTTTTACTGCGGGTGGATTTTTCTTATCGACGATTTTCTCGACGAGGAGTTCGACGGTGCGATGGCCCCATTCATAGCATTGTTGGGCGAGCAGAACGGGTACGTGGCCGCTGCGGATGTAGGCGAGCTGGGCGGGCAGGGCGTCGACGGCGACGCATTGCACGGTGCCGGGCTGCCACTTGAGCGCGTTTTCGGTGAACAGCGGCCAGCCGCCGATCATGGCCCAGCCGGTGATGTCGGGATTGGCCTGCATGACCTGCTCAACCTTGGCTGCGGCGTCCTGCGGGGTTTCCTTGTGATAATAGACATCACGGATCGTGATGCCGGGATATTTGGCCGCTTCCTGTTTCGCGCCTTGCACGCGTTTCTGGAGGTTTGGGGCATTCGGGTTGCCGGCGAGGATGGCGACAACGCCTTTGCCTTTCATGACTTTTGCGAGTTCGGCCATCGTCTGTATGCCGCACTCAATATCGTCCACGCCATACGTGACGAAGCGCTTGGAGGCAGGAGCATCGGAATCGAAGGTGGCGACGGGTACGCCATTGTTCACGGCGGAGTTGATGGCGTCGGTGAGCTTGTTGGCGTCGGAGCAGCTGACGGAGATGCCTTCGGCGCCGGCGAGGACGAGCTGTTCAATCGCCTCGGCCTGCTTCTGCGCGTCTTCCTCGTTGGGCGTGCGCCAGTCGATCTTGATGTTCATTTTGTACTTCGCGCTCAGTTCCTTGG
>JANYDX010000123.1 GCA_025363395.1 Verrucomicrobiota bacterium | reverse complement strand
GCCAAGCTCAAGGATCCAACCACGCTGGTCTGCAGCACCGCCCTCGCCGAACGCCACACCGCTTTCGTCGAAGCCGTGCACGCCGCCGCCCACGTCCAGACCGTGCCGGCCGACCTCATCAACTGGCTAGCCCCCTCCCTCGGCGCCCCAGAAGTCCCCGTCGTCCGCGGCCTCGAAGCCGCCCTCACCCGCGCCTTCGCCAACCAAAGTCTCCTCCACCAATCCGGCCTCGTCCTCACCGAACAAACCCGCGCCTGATTCTTCAGACCAAGTGGGTCACCTCTAGCGTCCGGTGGCGTCTCAATCTTTTCCCCCACGCTAACATGCCTTCAATTACCCGTCGCGAATTTGTCCGCAGCACCGTTCTCGCCGTCGCCGCCGCGAAACTCACGTCCGAGCTTCGTGCCGCCCCTGAAGTTCCCTCTGCCCCGCCCGCCAAAGTCCCGCTGAAGCCCGGCGTCGCCAGCGTTCACTGGCTCGAAGAAAATACTCCGCAAACCGTGACCGGCACCACTTGGGGCGTACCGTGGCCCCAAGGCCGGCACGCCGCGGGCACCACTTTCAAACTGAACACTGCGACTGGAAATCCGGTGCCGGTGCAAAGCTGGCCGCTGGCTTTCTGGCCGGATGGCTCGCTCAAATGGACCGGACATGCCCTTCCCGCCAATCTCGCTCCCGCAGAAAATTTCGAGTTAACGGCCGGCGTCCCAGTCGCTCCAGCCCAGCCGCTCACCGTAAAGGAAACTTCCGGTGCCTTCGAAATCGACACCGGTGTGATTCACGCCCACGTGGCAAAAACGGGCCGCATCCTCATTCCTCTCATCACGCGCGACGGCCGTGACATCCTCCGCGACGGACGACTCGTCTTGCTGCGATCGGACTCACCGTCCGGTGGAACCAAACAGGAAAATTTCCAAGGCGAAATCAGCTCGGTGATCTTGGAATCAAGCGGCCCCGTTCGCGCCGTCGTGAAAATCAACGGCAAACACGCGGCGGCCGCCGGCTCGCGCAGCTGGCTGCCTTTTGTCGTGCGGCTCTATTTTTATGCCGGCGGTGACGCCGTGCGCCTGCTGCACACAATCATCTACGACGGCGATCCGCAAAATGACGCCATCAGCGGACTGGGGGTTCGTTTCGCCGTGCCTTTACGCGGGGAATTCCATGACCGGCATGTGCGTTTCTCCGGGCAGGAGCAGGGCCTTTTTGCCGAGGCCGTGCGCAGTGTGACCGGCCTGCGCCGCGATCCCGGCACGGCCGTCAAAGAAGCGCAGCTCGCCGGCCGCGCTACGCCACCGCTGGACGCATGGGCCAAGACAGTCAGCGGACGGATGAATTATATCCCGGCCTTCAGCGACTGGACCCTGTTCCAAGCCAACAGCGACGGCTATGAAATCCGCAAGCGCACCAAGGCCGGTTTTACCTGGCTGAGTTCCGCTCGCGGCACGCGAGCCGGCGGCCTCGGCTACGTCGGCACACCCGAAGGCGGCGCGGCCTTTGGCCTGCGCAATTTCTGGCAAAGCCACCCGGCCCAGCTCGACATCCGGAACGCTACAGGCGAAGCCGCGGAAATCACCGCGTGGTTGTGGTCGCCAGAGGCGGGTCCGATGGATTTGCGACCTTACCATGACGACATGGGTGAAGCCACGTATGCCGAGCAGGTCGAGGCGATGGAGATCACCTACGAGGACTACGAACCGGGGTTCGATTCGCCGGAAGGAGTCGCACGCACGAGCGAACTTTATTTCTGGGCTCTCCCCGCCACCCCCGCCCGTGAACAACTGGCGCGGCTGGCCGAAGTGCTGCGGCATCCTCCCGTGCTCGTCGCCGGGCCGGAGTACATGCACACCTGCGGCGTCTTCGGCGGACTGTGGTCACCGGTCGATCGCTCCACGCCAGAGCGCAGCGCCCTCGAGGACCAGCTCGACTGGTATTTCAAATATTACCAGGGTCAGCAGGAACAACGGCGCTGGTATGGCTTCTGGAATTACGGCGATGTCATGCACACCTATGATGCCGACCGCCACGAATGGCGCTACGATGTCGGCGGATTCGCCTGGGACAATTCCGAGCTCTCGACCGACCTCTGGCTGTGGCTGCATTTTTTCCGCACCGGCCGCGCCGACGCCTTCCGTTTCGCCGAGGCGATGACCCGCCACACCGGCGAAGTGGACGTCCATCATCAAGGCCGCTTCGCCCCGCTCGGTTCGCGCCACAACGTCCTCCACTGGGGTTGCAGCGCCAAACAGCTGCGCATCAGCAATGCCGCCAACCGGCGTTATTTTTATTATCTCACGGCCGACGAACGCGTGGGCGATCTTATGCGCGAACAGGTCGAAGCCGCCCGGGCCTTGGTTAACATCCAACCCAATCGGAAAGGCGGCGGTCGCGGCAAAAAGCAGGCGCCCGATGCCACCGCCACGCACGCACGCATCGGTTTCGGCACGGACTGGGGCGCGTTGTCCGCGGCGTGGCTCACCGAGTGGGAACGCACCGGCGACCCCAAGATCCGCGACCGGCTGGTGACGAGCATGACCACGATCGGCCGTCAGCCGCGGGGGTTTTTCTCCAGCGCCGAACGCATGGACTTGAGCACCGGTGCATTCGATATTTCAAAGGACATTCATGCCAGCGCCTCGCATCTCAGTGCGGTGTTCGGTCTCGTCGAGGTATGCGCGGAGCTGGTGCAATTGCTGGATGTCCCGGAGTTCAAGCAGGCCTGGCTGGACTACTGCGAACTCTACAATGCCTCGGCCGAAGAACAGACCAAGCGCCTCGGCCAGCCCCTCAGCGGATTGAATCTGCAACAAGGCCATTCGCGTCTCACTGCGTTTGCCGCGAAAATGAAAAATGATCCCGCTCTGGCGCAACGGGCATGGGCCGAGTTTCAAGGCGGCATCGGCGGGTTCGCCCGGCACAGCACCCTGGAGACAAAACGCATCACCGGACCTGCCGTGCTTCAACCGGTCGATGAAGCCGCGTTCGTTTCGACCAACGCCACCGCGCAGTGGGGCCTCGCGGCCATCCAAAATCTCGCGCTCGCCGGCAACGCGCTGCCTTCCTCCTAATGGACACCGCCGACAACGCAGGTGCGTCACTCGGAACTTGCTCCGGGGGGTGTTGGCCAAAACGCTCGCGGGCGGGGACACCGCGCTCCAGTCATCACTGCTTGGCAGCCACGACTACCTCGCCATGGTCTTTTCCGCATTCAGGGCGGAGCAGGCTTTGGAGGATAAACCCAAAGTGAATAAAATTCGAAGATCCACTCTGCTCGTCCTCGCTCTGTCCGCCGCCACGCTCGGGGCAGCTCCGTTGGAGCGCCGGTTCAACTTCGGATCCGTCGCGGTGAGCGCCGGCGAATCTGCCGTGACTCCGGACACCCTCTATACCACCGCCCGTGGCTACGGCTTCGAAGCGGGGGCGGCCATCTCCGCCCCGCCTCGTCCAAGTGGAGCGACCGGTGCCGATTTCTGCACCAGCGATAAACCATTTTTCTTTTCTGTTGATCTGCCCGAGGGCAATTACCGCGTTACCCTCAACCTCAGTGATCCGGTTGCCGAATCCCGCCCGGTCGTCAAAGCGGAATCGCGCCGGCTGCTCCTCGAATCGGTCGCTACCAAAAAAGGCGAACTCACCACCGCCACGTTTCTCGTCAATATCCGCAACGCCCAACTGCCCGGCGGAGGACAAGTCCGGCTGAAGCCACGCGAAATCGGCGCGCTGCACTGGGACAATCGCCTCACCTTGGAATTCAACGGGGTCCGTCCCGCAGTGACGTCCCTCGACCTCATCCAGGTGAATGACGCCATCACCGTTTTCCTCGCCGGCGATTCCACCGTCACCGATCAGCAAATCGAACCGTGGGCAGCCTGGGGCCAGATGCTGCCAGCTTTTTTCGGCCCGACCGTCGCCATCGCCAACCACGCCGAGTCGGGTGAGACCATTAAATCCTTCGTCGGCGAACGGCGGCTCGAAAAAGTCATGTCGCTGCTCAAGGCCGGCGATTACCTGTTCATTCAATTTGGCCACAACGACCAGAAATTGAATGCCGAACACACCGACGCCGCCACCGGCTACAAGGAATATCTCCGCCGTTTCATTGGCGAGGCGCGCACCAAGGGCGCGATTCCAGTATTGGTTACCTCCATGGAACGCCGCAATTTCGACGCCACCGGACACATCACTCCTTCTCTCGAAGGTTATCCGCAGGCGATGCGTGAAGTCGGCGGCGAACTCGCGGTCCCGCTGATCGACCTCAACGCCATGAGCATTCCGTTCTACGAGGCACTCGGACCGGAGGAGGCGAAGAAAGCCTTTGTGCATTTCCCCGCCGATTCATTTCCCAGTCAACCGAAAGCACTGGCCGACGACACGCATTTCAGCGCGTACGGTGCCTACGAACTCGCGCGTTGCGTCGTTGAGGGGATCAAGGTCCGGGTGCCCGCCCTAGCCGCCCATCTCCGCCTCGGACTGAAAGCCTACGACGCGGCGCACCCGGATCGTTTTGCGGACTGGCATTTGCCCGCCAGCCCGCCCAAACCCGTGATTAAGCCCGAGGGCAGCTGAATCGTGCATCAAAGTGCCCTTCGAGTGGTGGATGGGTGCCGGTCCTTTATAAGCCGCCCGATTTTATTCCGCACGGCACTCGCTCTTCGACTGAAGCTCCTGCTAGTTTTCTCCCGCCATG
This sequence comes from Verrucomicrobiota bacterium, assembly GCA_025363395.1. Taxonomy (GTDB): domain Bacteria; phylum Verrucomicrobiota; class Verrucomicrobiia; order Opitutales; family Opitutaceae; genus Lacunisphaera. The sequence continues at coordinate 3,013 of JANYDX010000123.1, read as the reverse complement.
AATCCCCGACTTCCTTCCAAACTATTCTACGGTGGCGACTACAACCCCGAGCAATGGCCTGAATCCGTCTGGCTGGACGATGTCCGCCTGATGCGCGAGACCGGGGTGAATATCATCAGTCTGGGAATTTTCAGCTGGTCTAAACTGCAGCCGGCCGAAAAGCGTTTTGATTTTGGCTGGCTGGACCGTGTTATGGATCTGCTCGGTGACCACGACATCTCCGTGTGCCTCGCCACCGCAACCGCTTCGCCGCCGCCCTGGCTTTCGCTCCGCTATCCGGAAGTATTGCCGGTCACCGCCGATGGTGTGGTGCTTCAAGTCGGCTCGCGCCAGCAGTATTCACCCAGCAGCCGGGTGTATAAAAAATTTGCTTCGGCGCTCGTCCGCCGGCTCGCCCAACGCTACCGCCGCCATCCCGCGCTCGCGTCCTGGCACATCAACAACGAATACGCCTGCCACCTGCAGGAGTGTCACGGTGACGACAGCACCCGGGCGTTTCGCACCTGGCTGCGCCTCCGCTACAAAACGCTCGCAGCCCTGAACCAGGCATGGGGTACCGCTTTTTGGAGCCAGGGCTACGGCCGGTGGGAGGAAATTTTCACGCCGCGTCGCGCACCCTATCATTGCAACCCCACGCAGTGTCTCGATTTCAAGCGTTTCACCAATGACGCCTTCCTCTCGCTCTACCGGATGGAAGCCGCCATTTTGCGCGCTGCGACGCCGCATATTCCAATAACGACCAATTTCATGGGCTTCTTCAAACCGCTCGACTACCGGAGCTGGGCGAGGGAAGTCGATTACATCGCCTGGGACAGCTATCCCGATCCGGTCGACGAAGTCGCGGCCCGCCACGCCGGCGCCGTCGGCCACGATCTCATGCGTTCCTTGAAACCGGACCGTCCTTTCGTCCTCATGGAACAGGCCACCTCGGCCGTCAACTGGCGTCCATTCAATCTGCCCAAACGACCCGGCCTCATGCGGCTCGGCAGTCTGCAAACCGTGGCGCGCGGCGGCGACGGGGTGATGTTTTTCCAATGGCGCGCATCGCAGGCCGGCGCGGAAAAATTCCACAGCGCCTTTCTCCAGCACATCCCGCCGGAGCAGAGCCGGGTGTTCGCGGAAGTGAAAGCCCTCGGGGCCGAGTTGCAGCAACTCACGCCCGTCGCCGGCTCGCTCGTGCGCAACCGTGTCGCCATCGCCTTCGACTGGCACGCGTGGTGGGCCGTGGAGCTGGAATCCAAACCCGGGCGCATCGATTACGCGGCGTGGGCGCAACGCCTCCATCGCTGGTTCTATGACCGGAACATCGGGGTTGATTTCGTGCATCCCGGCGCCGCACTCACCGGGTACGATCTCATCCTCACTCCGGCACTTTATTTACTGTCGGCGGGCGATGCGACCAATCTTACTGCCTTCGTCGCGCGAGGCGGCACCTTGCTGGCCACTTATTTTTCAGGCATTGTGGACGAGAACGAACACATCGTGCTCGGCGGTTACCCGGCTTTGCTCCGCGCCGCGCTGGGCTTGTGGGTCGAGGAATGGGCCCCCTACCCCGACGGCCAGACCAACGGAGTGCGCTTCACCCGGGACCGGACGAAGTACACCTGTGATCAGTGGTGCGACCTGCTTCACCTCGAAGGGGCCGAAGCACTCGCGACATACACGGGCGATTTTTTCGCCGGCCGGCCGGCCATCACCCGCCACTCGCACAGAAAAGGCACCGCCTACTATCTCGGCACGAGGCTCAATGCCGCCGGCCTCGACGCACTGCTCGCGCGTGTCATCAAGGACGCGAATGTGCAGCCGCTCTTAAGCGCGCCGGCGGGAGTGGAGGTCACCGTGCGCGAATCCGTTAGCGAACGGTTTTTGTTTTTGCTCAATCACACCGACGGCGCAGCCAGGATCCCGCTCGGCCGGTGGCGCGGCACCAATCTTCTCACCCGGCAGCCGGCCGCACGCACGATTACACTGGCACCACTTGATGTCGCCGTGATCCGGCTCGATAACTGAATTGCATCAACTCATGGCTCGCCAGCGAACGCCCGGCCGCGCTATATTCTTACAGTAAGAGCCGCCCCATGCCCGCCACCTCCATTCGAGAAATCGCCCGCAGCCTCGGGCTATCGCACACGACCGTTTCAGAAGCGTTGCGCGATTCGCCGCGGGTGAATGCGGTCACCCGGCGCCGGGTGAAAAAAGCGGCCCTCGCCGTCGGCTACCGGCCAAATCCGCTGGCAGGAGCGCTGATGTCAGAAATGCGCCGCGCCCGTTCGGGAACTTTTCGCGGAGTAATCGCCATCCTCGATCTCGACGGGCCGGACAGCCGTCCGGCCAGCTCTAACCGCTATCATCGTGAACTCGTGCGGGGAGCCGCCACGCGTGCGACTGAGCTGGGTTTCAAGGCGGAAACCATTGTCACTGGCACCCGCGGAATTTCCGATGCGCGGCTCGATTCAATTCTCCAAGCGCGGGGGATTCGCGGATTGCTGCTCCTGCCCATCGCGTGCAAGGCGGATTTGAGCGGCCTCAATTGGACCCATTTTGCCGGCGTCTATACCGACTACCTGATCGAAAAACCCGCCCTGCACGCCGTCTGCCCGGATCACTACCGCTCGATGGTTTTCGCAGTGCAGCGACTTCACGATTTAGGTTACCGCCGGCTTGGACTGGTATTGCACGCGGATCATGATGCGCGGTTGCTCCACCGCTGGGAAGCCGCCTTCCACACCTACCACGAACATCACGCGAGGAAGGAAGCGCTGCCGCCGCTCGTGCTGCCGGAACTGGAACGCAAAAATTTCATCCGATGGTTTAAAGCCAAACGGCCGGATGCGGTGCTTTGTCACCGCGCCGAAGTAATGGAATGGATGAAGGAATGCGGCGCCCGCATTCCGGAAACCCATGGATTTTGCTGCCTGAACGTGACAAGTAACACCGAAGTCTGCTCGGGCCTTGATCTGCAGCCGGTGCTGCTGGGCGCCCGCGGAGTCGAACTGCTGATCGCCGCGCTGCA
>JANYDX010000098.1 GCA_025363395.1 Verrucomicrobiota bacterium | reverse complement strand
CCCCCCCGCCCCCCCCCGCCCAAAGCAGTTCCATCAGAGAAGCCGTAACACCGCGTCTTTAAAACGTGCCTCCTCCCCAACAGTCGTGGTTCAAGCCGGGACTGCGATATTGCGGTTCCTGTCTCGTCTCACTGCTGTACTGGGCCGTATGGCTGACGTTTGGCGCCACACTGGCGGTCTTGGTCTACATTGCGATCGCACGGGAACTGCCCGTGCCGGACTTCGTCCTGCGGCGGGTGGAAACCCAGTTTGCTGAAGCCAATCTCTCTCTCAAATTCGGGCGGGCCCGCCTCGATCCTAGCGGCAAGATCCTGCTCGAAGACACGCGATTGCGTTCCAGGCAATTTGAAGAACCCCTGCTCATAAGCCGGCTCTTGTATGTTAGGCGCAGCATTTGGTCCATTCTGGCCGGACGTCCCATCCCCGATGAGATCAGACTGGAAGGAGCGACGCTGCAATTGCCCGCAATACTCTCGCCCAGTGGCACGGCGGAACCAGTGGTGCGCGATCTCGCCACGACATTGCGACATGACGACAACAATGTCTGGCATGTTGATCAACTGACGGGCCGGATCGGCCGGCTAAAAATTACCCTCCAAGGTGATTTCAGCCCACCGCGGCACCTCGCTGGCTCCAAACAGCCTTCACCCGATGAGATCATCGCCAGATTCCTTCAGATCGGCCGGCGGCTTATTCTGGAAGTGAGCCATTTTGAAGCCTTCGACGATCCGGCACTCGACATCCATTTGGAAACTCAACCGGGTATCGGCAATACCGCCCTCTGCAGATTCACTGCTGGCGGCGCGCACGAACCTTGGGGCAAGAGCGGCACACTGGGAGCTCTGGCGGTCACCACCACCCTGCGGTTGGACGGCCGGGGTGAGCGAGCCGTGCGCCTGCACGCCACCGTTCGCAACTTCAGCCAGCGCGATCAATACTCAGTGGAAAACCTGAGAGCGATGATCAGTGCGCGGATCGTTCCGGAAACATTTTCCGTCCGGCCAGTGGACGCATTACTCGCGGCAGGTTCACTGAGTGCCGACGATGAGCGAGTGGCCGCGCCGTTGCTAAAGGCCGATCTGCGGGCCTGGCCCGAAGTCAAGGCGGCCATCGCCCTGCAAATGGGCGGTGAATTCGTGACAGCGGAAGTCGATGCAAACCTGGACCAGCAGAGCGCGCAGATCGCGGCTGAAGGGAGCGGCTCGCCCGCGATCATCAACCGCGTGCTGGCAAAGCACACCCCGCGGGCGGCCCCCTATTTTGTTTTTGGCGACCCGGTGACATTCGTCGCAGAAGCGGAGTTGTCTCCAGGTTGGCACTTCAAACAACTCGCTACCCGCGTCGCCACCGGCCGGCTGAACTCCCACGACGTAAAAATAACTTCCGCCCGGGGGCGCATCAAGATCGAGGGGACGAGTTTTCTCGCCTATGAAGCCCAGGTGGAAATGGGCGAAAATGTCGCGCGAGGTTCCTACTGGATGGACTTCGCCACGACCGATTACCGGATGCTGTTAAAGGGCCGGTTGCGTCCGTCACAAATCAGCGGCTGGTTTAACGGCGATTGGTGGACCGATTTTTGGAATCAACGTTTCGATTTCCCATCCGTGCTGCCGGAAGCCGACGTCGATGTGCAGGGTCGCTGGAAGGACGTATCACGCACCGAATTTTTTGGGCATGCCCAAGCCAGAGAAGCCAGCGTATGGGGCGGGAAATTCGACCAGGTCCAAGCCATGGTTTTCCTCCGGCCATTCTTTACCCATGTGATCGAATTCAACGGCGTCCGGGCCAATGGCGCCCAGCGGCTGGGCGGCTCATTAAAGCGATTTGCCGATGCAAACTCCCGGGAGAATCGCCGGGTGGAATTCAATCTTGAAGGCAACGTTGATCCTGAAACCTACCACGGGATGCTCGAGGGAAAAGCGGACGATGTGATGGCTACCCTGCAGTTCTCCGGTCCGCCACACGTCCATGCCCAGGGTTCCATCGAGGGACAGGGTCCGGCGCCAGCGACCAACTACACTTTTACGGGACAGTCGGAGGGCAGTTTGCAATACTATGACTTTCCGTTAGAGATGGTGCGGGTCATCGGAGCAGTCAAAGGTTCCGAGGTCCGGCTGAGCGATATCCAATTCACCGCACTTGGGGGCAAGGGTGCAGGGAATGCGGCACTGACGGGAACGGTGGAACACCGTCGGCTCGGTTTCGATTTCTACTTGAACGGCGCCGATCTGGGCCAGACCGTCCGCGCGGTCCACGCCTATCAAGTCAATCACAGGGCATCGAAGACCGAACCCGTTCCCGACAATGAATTCATCAAACGTATCTCGGGCGGTCATCTGGATGTCGCCCTGTCAGCTCAAGGGGTGCCCGGCGAGTTGACTAGTTTCGTCGGAACGGGCAACGCCGCGCTAACGGGCGCCAATCTTGGTGAAATCCAGCTTTTCGGCCTGCTCTCGCAAGTACTGAGCGGCCTGTCGCTAAACTTCAGTTCCTTAAAGCTGGATGCGGCCCACACCAATTTTCGAATGGAGAACGGCCGTTTGCGTTTCCCGGATTTGAAGATCACGGGATCAAGTGCGGTGATCGACGCTCAAGGCGATTTCGTCTTTGCGACCAGCGCCCTTGATTTCACCGCCAAATTTAAACCGTTTGAAGAAAGCCGAAACCCCCTGACGGTTGCGATCGGCTTCGTGATCAAGCCAATCACGAGCATTATGGAACTCAAGCTGACTGGACCCCTGAGCAAACCAGACTGGTCGATCGATGTCGGCTCTTCACCCCATCTGCACGATACGGTCACGCCAAAGGGAAAAAATTCCGATCTTGAAGCGCCGCCGACAAAGTAGAGCGAGGCTGCTCGAATAATATCACTACGATCCTCCTGCGCTCTCAGATCGCAGTAATTCGGTATGAGTGAAGCACCCTATATTCCCCCCCCATTGTATCCAGAATGGGTACCCGGTGAAATTTACCAGCCTTCGCATTTCTGGAGACAGGCATTTTCTCGAAAGTATTTTAATTCCATCGGCGAGTTGTTTATCGCAGCCATTTACGGAAAATGATGAGCCATCCAGAAGCTGGACACCGGCCTATTCGGAGCATTTTCTTACCCCCAGCGTGAAAGCTGAGTAGCATGTTTTTTTGAAAAAATGCCCAAAATCACGTATATTTCGGGCTATTTTCGATTAAAATTGGTGTTTTTTACAAAACGGTGGTTTCAAAGAAATTCAATGGTTGCCACCGGCCCCTAAAGTTCTTTTGAACGCGTTCCCCACTAACGGCTCTAACAATCACCATCGCCGCAAACTCAACCAAGGCATTGCTTGGACTTAAAACAAATCAAACAGGTCATAGATCTCATGAAGCGCTCGGACCTGACCGAATTCGAGTTCGAGGAGGAGGGCTTCAAAATCAAAATCAAGCGGGGTACTGGCGGACAGCCGATCATTACATCATCCCCGATTTTGAGCCATACCTTCCCGCAAACACCTAGTCATGCCGAGGCCGCATCGATTCCGTCAACGGCGAGAATTCCAGTCGCCTCGGTTGCCCCAGGCGGTGATGAAGCCGGCTACATCTTTGTGAAATCGCCCATGGTTGGGACCTTTTATCGCTCTCCTTCCCCCGAAAATCCCTCGTTTATCGAAATTGGCTCCAAAGTCGAAGACAAGAGCGTCGTTTGCATCATCGAAGCGATGAAAATCATGAACGAGATCCAAGCTGAAGTAACGGGAACTGTGACGGAAATCCTCGTTGAGAACGGCCAGCCAGTTGAATACGGCCAGAGATTATTTAAGATTAAGGCTAACTCGTAAGCCATTTTCTCGCAAGCCGGGCAGATTCATTCTGTCCGGCTTAATTATTTTATACTAATATGATACAAAAGATCCTCATCGCCAATCGCGGTGAAATCGCACTTCGGATAATTCGCGCCTGCCGCGAAATGGGGATCAAGACCCTCGCCGTCTACTCCGAGGCTGACGTTCAGTCTCTCCATGTCCAACTGGCCGACGAGGCGATCTGCATTGGCGGCCCCAAAAGCGCCGATAGCTACCTGCGCGCTGACCGGATTATCAGTGCTGCTGAAATAGCCGATGTGGACGCCATCCACCCTGGGTACGGTTTCCTATCAGAAAACGCCAAATTCGCGGAGCAATGTGAGTCCTGTAATATCAAATTCATCGGGCCAAAATCGAAGAGCATCCGGATGATGGGCGATAAAGCAGTGGCCAAGGATACGATGCGCAAGGCCGGCGTGACGATCGTTCCGGGTTCGGATGGACCCGTCGAGAACGAGACCGAAGCGGTGAAAGTCGCCCGCAAAATTGGCTATCCCGTCATTATTAAAGCCGTCGCGGGCGGCGGTGGCCGAGGTATGCGAATCGCCCACAACGACGTTTCCTTCGCCAAGGAATTCCATGTCGCCCGCAATGAAGCCGAAAAGGCTTTCGGCAACGGTGCGGTCTACATCGAAAAATACATCGAAAAGCCGCGGCACATTGAGTTCCAGATTCTCGCCGACACCCATGGCAAAGTTCTCCATCTCGGCGAACGCGACTGCTCGGTTCAACGCCGGCATCAAAAACTGATTGAGGAATCCCCCTCCCCCTTTCTCACCGCGGATTTGCGCAAGAAAATGGGCAAAGCGGCCATCAAGGCCGCCGAAGCAGCCGAGTATCAGAATGCCGGCACGATCGAATTTCTCGTCGATGCCAAGGGCAATTACTACTTCATCGAGATGAATACCCGCATTCAGGTCGAACACCCGGTCACCGAAGAAGTGACGGGGATCGATTTGATCAAGCAGCAGATCAATGTGGCCAACGGCGAAAAGCTGGGTTTCGACCAAGGCGACATCAAAGTCGACAAGCACGCTATCGAGTGCCGGATCAACGCCGAAGACCCGGCCCGCAACTTCACCCCTTCCCCCGGCACCATCAGTCTCTATTACGCGCCGGGCGGCCTTGGGGTGCGGGTTGATTCCCACGCCTACAGCGGCTACACGATTCCATCACACTACGACAGTATGATCGGCAAGTTGATCTGCTTCGGTCCGACCCGAAAGATCGCTTTGCAGCGCTCCTATCGCGCTCTGAGTGAATACTTGATCCGAGGCATCAAAACCACCATTCCGTTGCACAAGGCGATCATGAGTGACCCCGTCTTCATCGACGGCAAAGCCACCACCGCCTACATGGAGGACTTCATGTCCCGCACGCCGACCGATCTCTTCTGACCCGAAGCCAGCATTTACTTCTTTCGAACAACCTAACCGCGACCCATTCCTTCGCGGTTATTTTTTTGCCCCACCATGATCCGCCGCGCCTACTGGATCGCCACACTGATCTTTATCGGCCTCGTCGGGGTGAAATATGATCGCCAAACCGGATTCACCAGTCTCATCCGCTTTGGCGAAACCTGGCAGGACAAACGGCACCCACTGCTCCGAAATCGGCCCGTGGCAACTGTCGCAAAATCCAACGGCTATGACGGACAATTCTATGCTCAGATCGCGCTTGATCCCCTCTTGCACGATTCGGAATTGGAGACGGTGATCGACGCCCCCGCCTATCGCGCACGGCGGATTCTTACGCCCGCCGCCGCAGCCCTTTTGGGCGGCGGCAGCCCATGGCGAACCTTACAAGCCTATGCGCTGATCAATGTCGTCTGCTGGCTCGTCTTGGCGTGGCTATTGCGAATCTGGATCGCAAGTGGCGACTGGAGCGGATTCGCCCGCTGGGCTGGCTGCATGTTCAGTATGGGAGTTTTGGATAGCGTGC
>JANYDX010000077.1 GCA_025363395.1 Verrucomicrobiota bacterium | reverse complement strand
CTGCCGCTCGCAGGAATACGCTTCCGGAAGAAGGTCCTTTATTCGATTTTCTTGCTCACGTCGAAACCGGGGAGGGAGAGGATCCGGTTCTACCGCACCTTTTCACAATTAGACCTAGCTCTGCTTCTCGACGTCATGACCTTTTGGGTGGGCGATAAGCCGCGAAAGCTTACATAGAACGTCGTGTGAGATTAGCCGTGAGATTGGTCAGGTTTCGTGAACCTGCCTCGTGTTAGTGAATGCGGCCATCAAAACAGGGACAGAAAAGGGACATACAAAATGGGCATAAAAAAGCCAACGAGTGTAAGTCGTTGGCTAAAATGGCTGCCCGGGTAGGGATCGAACCTACGACCAAGTGATTAACAGTCACCTGCTCTACCACTGAGCTACCAGGCAGTGTGGTGGCAAAAAGAAGGGTCAAAAAGATACGGCAAACAGGGGTTGTCAATCCCTGTCTCCCGTAAAAACGTGCGTTTTTACGGGACGACACAAAGTTTTAGTTGCATCGCAGTGGCGGCCTCCATCAACTCGGGGCCCTTTTCCATTACGCCTGCCTCTAATTCCGGAGTCTCAGGGGGAACGAAATCATGAAAAAATACCAACTTACTGTTACTAATCGTGAAGGCACCGGCCGCAGTGCTTCACGCCGCCTGCGCAAAGCCGAGAAAATCCCCGCCATTCTCTACGGCAAGCACACGAAGCCCGAAAATCTGGCCGTCAATGCGCCGGAATTCATCAAGCTCCTCAAGGAAATTTCCGGTCGCGCCGCTCTGATCGAGCTGAAGCGTGATGCGGGCGCCACCGCGCTTTCCTTCCTGCAGGAAATTCAACGCGATCCAATCACGGACAAATATCTCCATCTCGACCTTCAGGAAGTGAAGGAGAACGAGAAGATGATCATCAACGTCGCGATCCTCATCATCGGCGAAGCTTACGGAGTCAAAACCGAGGGCGGTATTCTCGAGACCGCGACCCACCGCCTGCGTGTCCGCTGTCTGCCCAAGGATCTTCCTTCCGTCGTCGAGGTGAATGTTTCCGAGCTCAAGGTGGGCGAGACGATTCACGTCAGCGAGCTGAAGCCCATCGCGGGCGTCGAGTATCTCGATGACAAAAATCAGACGGTCGTCCTCTGCGTCGAGCCACCAGCCGAAGAAGTTGCCGCGGTTGTCGCGACACCTGCTGCGGGTGCCGCTGCGGCCGATGGCGCCGCCGCTCCTGCCGCGGGCGATGCCGCTGCCAAACCGGGCGACGCGAAGGCGGCTGCTCCAGCTGCCGGCGCCAAGCCGGGCGATGCAAAGGCCGCCGCTCCGGCTGCCGGCGCCAAGCCAGCCGCCAAGAAGTAATTTTTTTTCACGGGTCGTCCGTTCGCGGGCGGCCCGTTTTGCACACTGTTCTTTGAGTCATGTCCGTCACGCTGATCGCTGGACTGGGCAACCCCGGGCGAGAATACGCCGCCACCCGCCACAATCTCGGTTATACCGTGGTTGAGGCACTGGCGGCCGTTGAAGGTCTCAAGTGGAAAAAGGAATCCCGCTTCGAGTCCGAAACCGCCCGTTGGGATGTTCGGCCCGGTGTCACCCGGTTGCTCGTCAAACCGCAGACCTTTATGAATGACAGCGGTCGCGCCCTGCGCCTCCTGCTGGATTTCCATAAGCTGCCGGTCGATGCGCTGATCGTGGCCTATGACGATCTCACGATCGACCTGGGGCGGGTCAAGGTGTCCGTCACCGGAAGCGCCGGCGGTCACAACGGAGTTGCCAGCCTGCTCGAGCAGCTCGGCAGCGGATTTATCCGCTACCGGCTCGGCATTGGCGCCCCGCGGCCGGCGGACATGGACCTAAAGGATTTCGTGCTCGGAAAATTTTCAACAGAACAAACCAACCTCATTGATCAAAAACTAACCACCTTCGTGGACGGCCTCCGCCTGCTGACAGACCGCGGGTATGCCGAAGCCATGAACATCCTCAATCGCCGAGACCACCATGATCCAGACCAAGCGTAATTACAAAGCCACCATCATCCTCGATAACCGCGGTAAGGAAGACTCCGTTGATCAGATCATCGAGGGCGTGAAGAAAGAAATTTCCGCCGTCCAGGGCGAAGTCACCGCCGTCGAGAACCTCGGCCGCCGCGATTTTGCCCGGAAGACGGACGACAAGTTCCCCGCGGGTGTCTACATCCAGGTGAATTTTGCCGCCCCCGCCGCCGCGCCCGCCCAGTTGCACGAGCGCCTGCGGCTCAATGCGACGGTGTATCGCGCGCTCGTCGAGAGCGTCTGAACGCCGTTTTAACGCCGCCCCTCCACCATGGCCAATCTGAACAAAGTCATGCTTATCGGCAACCTGACCCGTGATCCCGAATTGCGGGTCACGCCGAAAGGCACAGCCATCTGTCAGTTCAGCCTGGCCGTGAATCGCAAATTCCGGGACGAGGCTGGCGCCGACCGCGAAGAGGTGACCTACGTGGACATCGAAGCTTGGGGCAAGTCGGGCGAAAACATCGCCAAGTATTGCACCAAGGGCCGTCCGCTTTTTGTCGAAGGCCGTCTGCGCCTCGACCAGTGGGAAGACAAAACCACCAAGGAAAAACGCAGCCGCATGAAAGTGGTCTGCGATAATTTCCAGTTTCTCGGCAGCGGCCGCGCCGAAGGTGGCGCTCCCGGTGGTGCCGAGGGTGGCGGGGAACAGCCCCGTTACACCGCTCCGGCCGCCCGCCCCGGCGCCTCCCGTCCGACGGCTCCCGCAGCCCAGGAAAATCTCGACGAAGACGTACCGTTCTAAACGGGCAAAAATATCAAAATTCCAAACGGCCAAAGGCCAAACTGAAAAAAGTAACAAGGGACTGAAAAGTCCGAAATTCCAGAGGGCCAAAGGCCAAATTCATTTTAAACAACCAACTCAATCCGATCATGGCTAACAGCGAAGTTCTCCTCCTCCAACCAGTCGACGGCCTCGGTGCCGAAGGCGATCAAGTCAAAGTCCGCGCCGGCTACGCGCGCAATTTCCTCCTGCCCCAAGGCAAAGCGGTGCCAGTCACCGTGGCCAACCGCAAGCAGGTTGAGGCCCTCAAGAAGGCCCGCGGTCTCCGCGAAGCAAAGGAACTCGACGGCGCCCAAGCGCTGGCCAAGCAGATTGAAAAGGCCGGTATCGCCATCGCCGTGAAGACGGGCGAGGGTGGCAAACTTTTCGGTGCTGTCACCGTCAACGACATTCACGAAAAGCTGACCGCGGCCGGCATCACCGTCGAAAAGCGCCGCATCCACCTTGGCCAGCCGATCAAGACCCTCGGCAAGCACGAGGTGAAGATCAAGTTGCACACCGATGTCAGCGTCGACCTGTCGTTCGACGTCGTCTCCGAAAATCCAATCGAGCCAGCTGTCGCGTCGTAACGTCACCGCGACGTTCGATCTCCCTGACCGGATATGGCTCAATCGCCTGCTACATTCCGGCGTGGCAAACCCACGGAAGATCAGGGCCTGCCGTCGGCTGCACCGGACCGTTCCCCGCCGCAGAGTGCGGAGGCGGAGGAGCATGTCATCGCCTGCTGTCTGCTCGATGGCAGTGATACGATTGCGCGCTGCCTGGAGGCACGCGTCACGGCAGACTGTTTTTATTCCCCCGCCAACCGGCTGCTTTTTCAGATCATCGTCGAACTCTATCAGAAGAGCCCGCCGGTGACTTTGGAAGTCCTCGCGGAGGAATTGAAAACGCGCCGCCAGCTGGAGGCGATCGGCGGATTTCAGTATTTGATGCAGGTCACGGGTAAAATCCCGACGACTGCCCATGCCGGCTATTTCATCGAGAAAGTCCGTGAAAAGCATTTGCTCCGCGAGCTGATCAAGACGGCGACCGGGGCGATCGAGCAGGCTTATAGCTTCACCGGCGGGCTGGGGGAATTTGTCGACAAGGTCGAGCAGGAGCTTTTCGCCGTCACGCAGGATCGAGTCAGCGATAGCGCCAAGGAAATCAAGGAGTCGATCAAGGAGGCCAATGCCGTCATTGCCAAGATGCTCATGAAAAAGGGCGAGCTGACGGGCGTGACCTCGGGGTTCAAGGATCTCGATGCGATGACCTTCGGTTTCCAGCGGCAGGAAATGATCGTCATCGCGGCCCGTCCCTCGATGGGCAAGACCAGTTTCGCCCTGAACATAGCCGAGGCCGCCGCCATGCCGAAACCGGGCAAGGAACCGGTGCCGGTCTTGATTTTCTCGCTGGAAATGAGTTCCTCGCAGCTCGCGTTGCGCATGTTGTGCGCGCGATCGCGGGTGAATCTGAAGCTGTTGCGCGACGGGCTGGTCAGCCGTGACGGACACGAGGTCAACGCGCTCGGCAAGACGGCAGAGGAGTTCAAGAAGGCGCCCATTCTGATCGATGATTCGAGCAATCTGACGATCATGGAAATCCGGGCGAAGGCGCGGCGAATTTACGCCCGGAAGAAACTTGGCATGATCATCGTGGATTATCTCCAGTTGGTCAGCGGCAGCGATCCCCGGGCGCCGCGCGAGCAGCAGGTGGCGGAAGTTTCGCGCGGATTAAAGGCGCTGGCTAAGGAACTTGACCTCCCGGTTCTTGTTCTAAGCCAGCTTAACCGCTCATCGGAGAAGGAAAATCGCACACCGCGCTTGTCGGACTTGCGTGAATCCGGTTCCATTGAGCAAGATGCTGACATAGTCATAATGTTATCCCGCCCCAAGGACGCCGACGAAAAATTCCAAACTGCCACCAGTGCCGCCGATTTAATCATTGCCAAGCAACGCAACGGGCCGGTAGGTGATTTGAAACTAACTTTCCTCCAAGAAATTACGCGCTTTGAAAACTTCACTCAGTAGTCCGGTTCTCCGGGCTTTTTTAGTAACTCTTTTTCTCCTTTCTGCGGCTGCCGGCGTTTTCGCCCAGTCGGCAGCTGACCCGGAGCCCGCCCGTGCGAGTGAAGGTCCGGCGCCGAAGATCGGCGCGATTACTATCAAATTCGTGGGCATGGCCAATGTCAGCGAACAAGTGGTTCGCGCGAACATCGCTTTGCGCGAAGGATCGGAGCTCGACGAGGCGCTCATCGATCGCGACATCCGCTCGCTGTACAAGACCGGCATTTTCGAATTTATCGAGGTCAAGCGTGAGTCCCGGCCCGGTAACATGGTGAATTTGGTTTTGGAAGTTACCCCGAAGTTCCGCGTGCTCGCCATCCATTTCGAAGGAGCGAAAGCCTACAGGGAGCGCCGTCTGGCCAAGGAAATCAAAACGGTGTTGAACGGACCGCTCGACGAACGCCAGATCAAGGACGACGCGCAGAAGGTCTACGAATTCTACCAGAAGAACGGCTACAACCAGGCGCAGGTGACCTACAGCATTGATCGCAACCGCAGCACGGGTTTCGGCAGCGTGGTTTTCAAGGTGCGCGAAGGCCCCAAGGTGCGCATCAGCATGATTAATTTTGTCGGCAACGACCATCTGAAGGCCAAGCGCCTGCGCAAGGAAATGGAGACCAAGAAATGGTACATGTTCTCCTGGCTCACCGGCGGCGG
>JANYDX010000050.1 GCA_025363395.1 Verrucomicrobiota bacterium | reverse complement strand
TCACAAAACACCTGACTGCCTAAAGCTGTAGTAGCCGAGGCCGGTTGGGTCTGCACTGGCATTCCCGACAACCACGTGGTCGAGGAGTTCAATATCGATTGCCTTCGCGGCCTCCCGGAGTTGCCGGGTGACCTGCAAGTCGGCGGCTGAAGGAGCTGGGTCTCCGCTCGGATGATTGTGGGCGCAAATGATGGCCGTGGCTCCAAACTGAATGGCGGTCCGAAACACCTCCCTGGGATGAGCCAGGGACGAGGTTGCTGTTCCCGACGTAATTTCGACCAGTTTCTTGAGCCGGTTTTTGCGGTTCAAACAAAAGACCCAGAACTTTTCGATCTCCAATCCTTTGGTGATGGGCCACAGGTGAGCCGCGATTAAATCGGGACGGTCGAGATGCGGTGCTGCCACGGTGGGATCTTTCATCATCCGCCGGCCGATTTCCACCAAAGTGGCGAGTTGCCGAGCCTTGCCCGAGCCAATGCCTTTCAATCGTTGAAAGTCCACGGGTTGCCAATGGGCCAGTCCGGCAATCGACCCGGCTTGTGCGATGAGTTGCGAGGCAAGGCTGAGGGCGGAGTGCCCTTTGATTCCACTGTGAAGCAGGAGGGCGATCAATTCCGTGTCACTGAGTGCCGCCACGCCGTAGGCTTCAAACCGTTGCTGCGGTTCCTCGCCGCAGGCAATGACTGGTGTCTGGTCCAGACCGTTGAGGTCAAACGTTGATTGTTTCATGTTGCCATGCGCCCGGGGCGTCCCCGTCCGGGCTAACTTGCCCGGTTATCAGGGGCGCACTCCGCGCGCTGGCCCGGTGAAAGCACGCCCAGCCACGGCCGAGGCCGCGGAGCGAGGAGCCTGGTCGCTCCTCGCGAGGGGGAAGGCCGAAGGACGGAATGGAGGAGCGGAGCGAAGCGAGAACTCCATGGCGGGCGTGATAAAATCGGGCAGCGAGAGGAGGCGGAAAATTCTTTTCAATCGCGACTCGTTCGCGGTTGCCGGTCGGAAATACGTTCAATTCCGGGGTGTGGACTTTGAGCGGATTTCAATCCCGCGCGCGATTCACGCCGCTTGACGTGGGGATAGGTGTATTATGGAAACAAAAACAGTCATCGGCACGTTGCTCGCCGCCGCAGCGTTTTTAAAGCGACCGGTTCAGGGAATCACGGCACAGTTACTCAAGGACGCCTATGAGGCGGCGAAGACCTACCTCCGCAAAAAACTTGAAGCCAATCCGGACGCGATGGATGCGTTGGAACTGGCAACGGAGAAACCGGATTCGCTCCTCCGTAAATCACTCTTGGTGGAAGAGAGCGCATCCGCCGATCTCGCCGGAGATAGCGAACTGGCCAAGCTCATCAATCATCTCGCGGAGTTACTGCCTTCTTCCGGTGAGATCGTCGTGCAGAGCGTGCATTTCACAGGCCGGGAGAACCGGGTTCAAGTCGCCGGTCGGGACCTCATCAACACCGAAAAGGTTATCGAACGAAATACGATCACCCCCGATGAACGCCACCTCATGGTGGAGCAGCGGGAACAATTACAGGAGCTGATCTCAGAATTGGCCACCCGGATGGCTGGCAAGAATGGTTGTCCCAATTTCTCAGGAGCGCACCGGATGCTGCAAAGGCGCTTTAACGTCGCCTCCTATTTGTTGATCCCATCCGGGCAGTTCGCTGAAGCGATCGCGTTCTTGAAACAGCAGCGGGCGGCCCATCGGTCGCCGCTTCAGCGAAGAAATCCGGTTGCGTACCGGAACGATTTATACCGGACAATATTCGCGGGTGCCCGCGAACTCAAATGGGAAGGCCAACGGGTCTACCAATTTGCTGCCGAAGTGCTCGGTTTGAATCGTGCGGTTGCCTCGCTTAAGGAACTTGGACCGGTTCAACTGAAGAGGCTCGCCGGTGCAGTCCACGGCCAGGTGGTGGCGTACCGGCGTGCCGTCGTATCATGACTGGGCTGTGCCCATTCATTGTTGGGCGGGTTCGCCCACAACCGGCGGCCGGCGCGGAGTCTCGGGACCCGAGGCGCAAGGGCGGGCCGGGAGCCGGAGCGGACCGCCAAGTCGGCCGCGCAGGCGGACGGCGGCCCGCAGCGACGAGAGCGCCCGAGTCTCCGTGCTCGTCCGCATCGCATCCGCGAGTTTCACGAGGGCGCGCCGAAACAGGCAGCGCGGCGCGTCTTCGTGAAGGTCGGAAACAGGGGCCATAGGCTCCCGCAACTGAGCCCATTTCCTCCGTGAAGCGCAGGGCTGCGCCGGTTGACGCCCATCCTAAGGCGACAGGCGTCATGTCGTATTTACGCCAGCCCGACCGTTACGCTTTAGCGTAAGGAGTGAGGTGTCCTACATCAAAAAAACGCGGCTGTGTTTTGTAAGTTAAAACAACCAGGTGGTCTTTTCCTCATGCTCACTGCCAAACCTCAGCTCAATTTACGGAATGCCCGCGACTATTTTCGTGAGCATCTTTCGGTCGGTGACTACTACTCGGCCAACCAACAAATGGCCGGTGAATGGTTCGGCCACGGTGCCGATCAATTAGGACTGAAGGGTGGGGTGAGAGAAGCTGACTTTCTCCGGCTATGTGAAGGGCTGCATCCCTTCACGGGGGAAAAGATGACCCAGCGGATGAACTCAAGCCGGATAAACCAAGATGGGCAGGAGGTCGCCAATCGTCGGGTGTTTTATGATTTCACCCTGAGTCCACCCAAGAGCGTATCGGTGGTCGGATTGTATCAGGATGATCGTATTTTGGAGCTGCACAATCGGGCGGTACGGCAGGCGATGACTGAGCTCGAAAAGTTCGCAGAAACCCGGGTCAGGAAG